>JAFGRL010000127.1 GCA_016935195.1 Sedimentisphaerales bacterium | reverse complement strand
CGATTCTCCTTGTAAGTTTCTCAACTACAAGAAGTTATCGGTATCACTATATCAGTTTCTTGAGCCTAAATCGCGCTGTCGTATTAGGCTTTCATCTTCATGTTCTTCCAGTGTTTTCTGCTTTGCTTTTTTCTTTTTATAATAAGCACGATGACCTATTGTGACCCGAGTGCCATCCACTACTTCACGATTTACAAGCTTCATAGCATAAACTCCTTAACTAACCTGTCCCGCCAAAATCTCAGCGGTTTACCTCTTTTTACTGCTCCGGAATAACGGCCTTCGGATACATGCCGATATAAAGTTGAGAGTTTTATCCTCAAGACATCGGCAGCTTCTTCGGGGGTCAGTACCGGAGGCAAATAACTCAACGCACTATCCAATTCTATTTTTGTTAACTTTTGGTTCATTATATTGTCATTCTTTCAAGGCGCAAGAGTCTTTTTAAAAAAGTTAAAAAATTTTAAGACGTTCGATTTAAGTATATGACCAGCCCAGAGAAAAAATCGGTATAATGACAAAATATCCTGCGAAATTATACTTAAATCAATCTTTTTCCAAATATCTTTCAAACTAAAATTAGACATCATTTTTATGCCCCGAATTAAAATATTCAAAGAGAGTTGTAATGATGGAATTGTCGTTCCGGTCTTTCGGCAATCCCTTTGGAAAGAGCGAATTTACAGCCTCACGTATCTGGTTGACGGATACTTTAATATCCCAGTCTTTCAGCACTGAAACCCATTCTTGATAACATTGCAAATCCTTATCGTTGATTGGTTTTGAATTACGCTTAGTTTTGCTTTTCCGGGGTTTATAAAGCACTACAGGCTTTCCATCCATGCCGATACCCGTTTCGCGTATACGAAGGCATTTTTTTTGAATTTCCAATGGATAAAAGGGATGCCTGGTCCGAGGGCAGTAAACCGGTGGCGGAAATATGCCCGACTCCCGTAACTGGTAAAACCTCGGTCTTGACAGTTTTAGCCTGTCCGCCATCTGGCTTATAGAACAGATTTCTTCGAATTCTTTGGTATTATGCATTTTTCTTGCCTTATTTTTAATTATCGTAGGTGTCAATAATGTGTTTTTTGCCTTTTTCAGTTAATTTTCTAAGCGAATGCTTATCTTTGACGGCAAAACCTTCCCTGAATAGATACGGCTCTACGTTTTTTTGTATAGTCATGGAAGGTAAACCCAGAATCGAACTAATTACCCCTAAATTTGAAGCGTCTCGCTCGAATAATACCTTCAGATAAGACCTGTCTAACTTATCTAAACCAAGCTCATCGATTTGCAGAAGCTTAAAGGCTTCTTTAACATCTTCCAGTTTGATTACATTTCGGTCGTGAGTCGTTGCTATATGCCAGCAGGTTTGCAGGTTGGTATTAATCGCAAGCCTCGGTGTTCTTTTGGCTCGTTCAGCGATAATTTTCAAAACTTCCTCCGATTCGTATTGCCAATGCAACGCATCGGCCCGTTGCCGCACAATGCCTGCAAGATCCTCTATTGAATAATAATTGAACCTGCAGATTATTCTCATTCTGTTTAGCAGCGCATTTTGAAGCAAATACTCATGCGTGGTCGCTAGAATCAGCGCAAAGTCCTTCAATGGGAAAATACGGCCATGGGCAAATACTGCCTTTTCTGAAATTGCCGTTAACAGCACATATTGGGCGTGGGCATTCAAACCTTGAGCCTCATCGATAAAAACAGATGTATTTTCATCGGCATTGAACAATACCGTAAATAATTCGCGTCTTTTGTTAAGAATTGTACCGCTGGTTTCGATGAGTTTGAGGTTTCCCAACTCGGCATGTAATGCCTTGGCGACCAGTGTCTTGCCGGTTCCGCTCGGACCTGCAAAAAGAACTGGTCCAAAGCACATATCCATGTCTCCTGTATTAGCCCTTATATTAAAATATGCGTGCAGATATACTTTAAGAGCATCTACTACCTGAGGCTGGCCGTATATGTGGAAAAGGCTCAGGATCTTTATCTGATTAACATCTTTTAATATTTCTCTTTCATCCATGTTATTAATTTCATTTAAGAAATCAGACAAAACATTTTTTCACATCTGCCGGTTCAACAAATCAATTTTAAAATTTTCGAACCGGTTGAATCCAACTTAAAGCTGTAAAAATAAAATCTTCCTGGATTAAAATCTCTGAATGATACCCTATCGTTTTTACGGACAAAATGGCCAATCAAGCTAATAACGGACGAAATCAAACAATCGCAAGCTCTGGTTTTGCAATAAGTTATGAATTGCCACTTGTTGACGAAATCATTTTTTCGTCCGTTTAGTCCGCATTTTGTCCGGGTTTTGTCCGCCATTTAGTCCACCTCCGGACGAAGTGGTTTTATTACTCTGGGCCGACCGCGTTCGGCCAACTGATATGTCTGGATTTTGCCTTTTTCTTCCAGCTCAGTAATAAGCTGCTGTAATGCTCTTTTGCTGGTAATAGCGGTGATTTGGCCAAGCTGAGAAATATTTACAGCCTCGTTGGTTTCTTTGTAGTGATTTTCAATTACTGCCAGTAAATTTTCAGCCCTCGGAGAAAGTTTCTGTTGGATGGAAGCTTTATCGCCAAAAATCTTCATAGTATCCTGTTCGCTGAAGTCCCATACCTTCGAAAAAGGCGGACGGACCTTTACCTCAATGCTGCCCCATGAAGAGTTGTAAAAAATCCCGGTGCCTGGTTTTAAACGTGTAATTTGACGGCCGTCACCGAGAAAATCGGCGGCATAATCGATCTCACGGTCGGAATTATTCATAAATATCTTTGTTGGAGTATTTTGACGAATCGTTACAAAATCACGTCCGTAATCCTTAATACTCTGGCTTGTGCAATTGCTAATAATACCAAATTTTCTGCCTTCCCTCATGAGCCTGTCTGTAGCAATTTCTGCGCGTTCTGCCGCCTTTTTAGCACTGTCAACAACACGCTTTTTGGTAAATCGATGCGCCTCTTCTACGACGATGAGCAACCTGGGCCTTTCGGATTCTTCGTCCGAGCAGGCATTGAAAACTGCATTAACAACATCAGCAAAATATTCGCACCGCTGCTCATCATCGAGATTTTTTAGAGATATTACAGACCGGGCTCTGGCAAGCTTTCCAAGATCAGAAGGAAGATCTCTACTGAATGAAAAAGCAGGAGCGTAATAGTCGAATTTGAAACCCCTGGCGGAATCTTCCTTCAACCCAAATTCTCTATATTTATCGATTATCTCTTCTCTGTCTTCAGGGACAAGCAAGCCGGCTGACTGGTTACCCGGATCGATCACAAGAATGCTCATACCGCTATAATTTGCCACTTCCTCCATAATCACCCGTACCGTAAAGCTCTTGCCGGAGCCGGTAATACCCGATGTATAAAAATTATTGAGTTTGGCAAAGGGTAACTTACATTGTTTTGTCGTTGCCCGGCCATTCGATACGACAAGACCGATATTGATCGGCATATCCCGTGCCGTGATATTTTCAAGCATTAAACCTGATTTGTCTGTTTTATCCATCCGTCGAACCATCGCTGAAATTATATGAGCCGCCAGCAGCTTTTTATCTTCCTTAACAGCCCCATCGACATTGATATCATCCTTTGCGGTAATCATAGTCTGCTCTTCAAATGCCTTCTGGAGCATAGAGAAGTATTTTTCCGCCCTAGTCATTTGCCTGGGCGCAAAACTGCCGCCGAACCACTGCTCGATCCATGTGATGGCCGGCTCCTTCGCCTCTTCGATATGAATGTTCAAGCGGCCGCCGTTTAGTTTTTGTGATACCTGATAACGGTGAAGATCCTGCAATTCCTTTATAATACTCAAAGCCGCATCTTTGAACTCATAGTGACTTTCAACTACCTGAAGATTCGAGCAGAAGCTGAAACTATAACACGCAGCCGATCCCTTTTCCTGATATTGCCTTTGCAGATTTTCGAACAGGGTCAATTTGTCCTTTTTTTGAACTATCTGCTCCTTCATGCTTTTGATCTGGCGTTTGAGGGTATGACTCTGATTTCGGATATACGAATCCATAAGATCGGAAGAGTTATCAGTAAAATTGATAATTTGTTCATTACTGCGAAACTGGTATATCTTATCTTCGAGCTGGCGCTGTAATGCGGCGATGTCGTCGATATCAATATCAAGGTCTTTACCGGATCGGCGTTTTATCTGCAGTAATGCCTGTTTGGAGGTAATATCCCTAAAATGCGAAAAGGATATGTGGATCTCAGGCAGAGATGATTCCAGAAAATCCTGTAAAGGGCCCATCTCACGAGCCCAGCTTTCGCCCTCTTCGGCTATCGACTTTATAAAATAATCCTTAAAACCCTTCAGCAGGCATCTCGACCCCAGAGGTAAAATGATGATATGAATGTAATATTGCGGGTGCCACCATACTCCTATATTGATTCGATACTTCAGGGTACCGATATTAACAAAGCCGAGGGAATTCAGGATGTTATCAAATTTATCTTCCACCATTACACCACATCTTAGCAAGGGCCAGTTTTACCCTGTTAATTTCCCTAATAAGTGCCAACTGGCCGTTAGTTCGGATACGCGAGGCCTGGATATGGCCTATCATTCTCGAGCGTGCCGCCTGTAAACGAAGGGCATTAATATGGTTGATTTGCTGCTGGCGTAAGGCCCAATTCTGGATAGCAGCTTTTCTCATGAGCATCTGGTCCTCGAAATGTTGTCTTTGCCGCAGTTTAATAAGGCAGATGGGACAGACTGTAATAATGCGAGAACCGACAAAACCCCTCCGGCAGTTGCCGCATAACCTGCGTGCGCACACCTGGCAATGTGTCTCGCAATGTGCGCAGCAGGTCCTTGTTCTGCAGTAATCGCAGCGGCCTGCAAGCTCGGAAACATCCGTAACGGGTCGCCCGCAGCCGGGACACCATATCACCGCCTGCCGATGGGTATGGTGCAGCCTGTTGCGGCCGTTATCAACCAGGCGTTCGGAGTTTCCGAGCATTGTTCGGCCTGTTTTGTCGACTATAATCTTACGTTTAAAAATATTTCTCATAATACGTCCAAGAACTCACTTAAACATCAATTGGTAATATTTTGAGCAACGGTATTGTGCAAAGCAGCACAGTCAGGGCAATCCGGCTCTCTTTCCATCGGCAAAGCAATCGTCGTAAACGAAAAGTTGGCAGGATTATCGCCGAGATACTGCCGAAAAATGTCCCTGCCGTTTAGGGTATAAGTCGGATCGTTTTTTATCTGCAGTAAATTTCGGTTGCCCAGCTGATCGATCAGATGGCCGTAACGATTGTCTTCCCCACGTGTCAATAATCCAAGATCTATTTGTCCGGCAACCGCATCAACCATCCGTAAATCAAAAATCGTACCGCCGGTACTGCTTACATTACCCTGACCCTGAGTAAAGGCCTGATATCGGCTTTTACATATGCACCGATAGCAGGCAGGTGTCACTCCAGGATACCAGAAAATGACCTCACCGGCACGTCCTCCGGCATATAAGCCGATAAACGATGCAGGTACTTGCAGTCTGATTGCCGCCTGATTGCCTTTTGCCTGGGCAGGAAAAAAATCAGTAGAAAAAATAAATAAATTTGTGTGGCCAAAAAGTCTGTCATGCTCTTCATCAGACAACGCACAATAATTCAAAATATAAGTTTCTACTTCAATCTCCGGATTAGTTCTACGCAGTCTTTCAGCAACAACTTCGACTTTGTGCTGTGCTATATCTGCCGAACTGAAATCCTGCCGTGCGATGTTAGACTGTGAGACGGTATCGAAATCTACCAGGCTTATACTACCGACTCCACATCGGGCAAGATCGTTACATAAGTTGTAAGCTCCACCGACCATTGTCACATGACTTTGCTGTAATATTTCAACAGCTACACTTGGGTAAATTCTGCTAAAATCCATGATTCTATCCTTTCAAAAATGATCAATAAAAATTTATTCGGGCTTCGACAAATACACCCGGGTTATCTCTGTAAACGACCATCATATGCATGCGAAATTCAGGTGGGATGATAATCGGCGCCACAAACATTGACATATCCGGATTTGCCTTAAGAAGTCTTTCTATGTACATCAAATCTTCATCGGTTAATACATCTAATCTGCCCGGGTGACTGTGTACAAAACCCTTCATATCGATACCCGCCGGCATCCACTCCTCCTTCATTTTTCGATTCAGCGTTAGATGGTCGGGGCTATAACTTGCACTTGAAAAATTGCCGCCCGAATCAAAAAAGAAGTCACTAATATCGGAACTGCCTATTTCGCCGAGAAGCAAACCACCACTTTCTGCCGGCCGGGAACATATCGCAAGCATCGCTTTATCAAAAGCTTCGCGCCTAGTATTTACAATTGCCTCTTTTTTATCGAATGGTCTTTGTTGTATTAATTTGTTATTGACTTGAATTTCAGGTTTTCTGATAGATAAATTGTCTTGCCTTAATGGTTGGTTATTCATATTTGAACCCTTAAAAAAATACATTAATTTGTTTTCACTTTTTTAAAACAACTCGAAATAAGCCTTCTGTGCATAGTCCATTCGGTCACGGCAAATTACCATAGGGTGAATACTGTTTTTATACGGTAGAACGACCGGCGCAACAAACATGCTCATTTGGGGATTTCTGCTCATTAACCTTTTTATATACCTCATGTCACCATAGGTTAGATTATTCAGATCACCTCCGTGTGAATGGGCTATACCCTTGATTTCCAGACCAGCAGGTCTCCACCGCCGCCTAAGTTTTTTATTTAAAGTGGTATAATCCGGACTGTAGCTAGTGGCGGTACTATTTCCACCACGATCGTAATAAAAATGGGTAATAGCGTTGGAACCGGCCGGGCCAAGAAGAATAGCACCGCTTTCGGCAGGTCTGGAACTGAGTCTATGCCTAAGTTCGTAAAATGCTTTGCGACTGATCGGTATTTTTTTCATCACAACAACAATATCGTAACAAAAGTTTATAAGCTTTTCGGTCAGCTGAGTTGTGGCTTTTTTTAACAGTTTTCGCTTAATTTCATTTAGCTTATGGATGTTTTTCGATTTATTATTCATTTTTTATCTCAATTGAATCAACTTTGTGCCTTGCCAGTCTTGCGGTATTCGACGATATATTCGGCCCATTCTTTGGCCCGTTTTTGCGCTTCCCGTTGACTGCGAGGCTCCTTACCTGAAACGAAACATATCTTGCCTGAGGAATATAAATGGATTTTTGTAGCACTTGAATCCTGACCATTTAACGATGGATGCTTATTACAGTAGATATCGATGTGATCGCCTTTTTCAATAAACTCAAACCAAAAAAAATGAAGACCGTTCATAGTAAGATATGTTTTCTTGTCCCCGTTAAATTCGCCTTTTGTAATTACTGTATTCATTGCAGAACTCATATATGGTTCAATTTTGTAAATGGGCCGACAATATGTATGCCGGCCCATCACCTATTGCCGTTTAAAGGTTAGAGACGTTTTCAGGATCTAAGTCTGAAACCTGATCATTGTCTTCGCCGTCGTAATCAGGCATTTCTCCATTGTCGATAGAAACGTTCCTCTCTTCAGAATTATAATCCTTCTGAATGGTGTGGACATAAAAAGCCCCAGGCTCAATCTCACCGCCATGGAAAGTCCCAGGCTCAATCTCACCACCATGGAATGTACCTGGTTCAATTTCGCCGCCATTAAACCGGCCTTCACAAATAACACTTTGTCCTTTTAACCTTTTCACTTTTTTACTCCTTTCTGAATTTGACATTTTTTATTACTGTTTGAACGTTTATATAAAAATCCGGTACCGGTTGGATTCATTTGTCGGACTCTAAAAGACAAACAGATATTTGTTTTTCGAGACGCTTTTAAATATGGCACTGATTGTGTTTGTGCTTTTCTAACGAACTTTTTGTTGAATTTATTAAGCATGATTTTCCTTTGAATTCTGCACGAGGTGTTTTCTACTCCAAAGTGGACACACTACAATTGAGCATTATTCGATTTTGTTAATAAGTCATTTGCTTTTTATAACACAACCTTTTAATTGCCTTTTTAACAACTTTTGCATTTCCAAAAAGCTCATTAGCTCAAAACATGTCTGAAAAATTTAGTTTTGGCCAATAATCCAGTTTCCGCATTGAGGACATTTATGAACGTCCTGTTGGCTGAATTCACCTCCCATAAACATTAACCGTCTTTGCTGTCTGAGTGAAAGCGAGTTATCGTGGGTGGCTACTCTGCTAATCGCATTAAAAAAATCATATTGAGTACCAGTAGGGCCAATTTCATCTTGGGTAATAGCATGCTCTATTAATCGTAAGATTCTGTTGTTGAGCGAAAATCTTGTTCGTTGTTGATTTAAGAATTCGGCAGAGACTTTTTTCTTATTAAGTAAACCCCTTGTGGCTTCTAACTTCGAATTTATTTGCCGCCAAGCCACAATCAAAAGTCGTTCGATCTGATTAAACATATCATTTTCATCGAATTTCCCATTTGAAAGACGCCTTGCGCGAACATGTTTTCTATCATCACAAATGTGAGTGCAGGCGCCATTCTGACAAATCTTACGCCTTAAATAAACACGGATTTGTGTCCCGAATTCACCTGAAGTGCTATGATGGACATCAACGCCGCCGTTAATAATATCACCCACACGAGGTTCTATTCCTATTTGCGGCGAATAACAACTTAGACTTAATGTGGTATCGCTAATATGAAGCCTAGACACCTCTATTTGCTCAGCTGATAGGCTCTGAGGGAGAGAGGTATTTATAATTTCCATAAGCTTGATTGGGCTGATCTTAAACAACGTTGGGTCATCATATCCTATAATCTGCCTTTCTTTGTTTAAGGTTAGGCGTATGTCCCGGCCAAGAACACCATCGGCTGACAAAGTTGGAAAACGCCGGTTGAAAAAAAGAGCTCGCAAATCTGGTTCAAAAGTGAGGTAAAATCTTGGTGGTGCTTTCAACAGTCTGGCAAAGTGCTCAGAAGCTTCTCGCGTGGTGGGAAATTCGTTCTTGCCGGTGAAAAGTTGACCGTGTTCTGTCATTCTAATCTGTTCAGTGGGTACGACAATACTCAAAAGATTTTCGTATTCATCCCTTACTTGCTGAGTTAATTGCATTAAATTTATCATTATTGGACATCACCTTTCTTACTTTCCTTCTTTTATTCACTGTACAAGCCATGGGCGCCACACATTTTTTTGTCGTAGCCTGTTTTTTTTGCACAACTTAATTTTATGACAGGAGGGATTAGCAAGGATGCATCATAAGCATTTTGCTTTCAATTTGCCAAATTTTGCCGTAAAATAAGGTGATAGTATCTGTTTATGTTGGCCGCATAAGAGATTAAAATGGAAAGAGAAAGACAAAACGAACTCTTCTTACGCTGGCGGGACCATAATGATTTGCAGGCTGCCGATGAGTTGTGTCAGGCTGCCTGCGAGCAAATCAAAGCCGCCAAGAAGATTTTTGCGGATATCTGTGGCGTCTATGAGTCCAAGGCACTCAGTAACGTGGTCGAAGAAGTCATCAGCGGTACGTTTCTGGAAGTCACGAAGAACCTAAATAAGTTTAATCCAGCTCGCTCGGTATGCTTCACCACATACTGCGTGGGGATTGCCAAGAACATCACCAAAAGAATTCGGGAGCAAAATGGCAAAGACCATATAAACATATCGTCTTTAGATCCAATTGACGTTGACCCTCAAGATTACAGGGCGGCCCATTGTGAACTCAGTAATGAAAGACCTTATCATCCGCTCATAGACGAGGAAAACATAAAGGAAATTATAGATGCTATCTGCAAACTCCCAGAGGAACCAAGTAAGCCACTGAGAACGGTGTTTTGCCTAATCGAGGGGTGGAAGGTAGATGAGGTAGAAAAGGGGCGACTTGTTCCAAGTCAGAAAAAAACACAGGAAGAGGTTGCCAAAAAATACGGATGTAGCCGTAGCTGGGCATTTAACAAATACACAGAAGCTAAGCAGATACTTGCCAAAATGCTTGTCAAAACATTGAATGAGCATTTACACTGGCCTGTTGACCAAGGAGAATAACCAATGGCCGAAGACAAAACAAATATGGATGTTAATATGCTTTATGATTTTGTGCTGGCGTTAGCTAGCTCTGGTACCACGATCTCAAATTACTTGGATATCTGCGAGCAACTTTGGAACCATCCGTTCCATCGACCGTGGCTCATTGCAGCCTTGATGCGAAAAGCTGGTACTCTTAACGAAGAACCGGATAAAGCTTGTATAGACTTCTTAGCAGATAAAACCTTCAAGGCTATGGGGTTTGCCACGTTGGCAGAAAGTCCAAAGCAGGATGACATCGCTGAGTTTCTATCAACAATCATACAGTTAATGCCTGATGATGCTTGGGCAAAACCAATGGAGTTGTGGCAGACCTTGTTGAATTCACTTGCACAAGAGTACGGCGTAACATACCCCCAGGGTTCCGAAAACGAACATTTATCCTCTGATAGCAAAGCAAGGGAACTGGCAGCATTATTTACTGAAGCCATTAGTTCACCCTGGACAAAAACACTGGAACAGCGATTGGAAAATTGGCGAGAAGATCGCAACTACACTTGGCTTGTTGCCCTCCGGCACAGTAAAGGTCTAGATAGAGTATTAGAAGCTACCCGGCATCAAGAAGCAACAATTGCATCTCTCAACGCCCCAGATTTGTTGGAAGTGATGCGTAGGATGTCACCGTTCGAAGGACGTTGTTTCCTTGTGCTACACGAGACTACGAGTGAAAAAAGCATCCTGACCGACCCTATTATTGATTCCGCCACATCGGCTATTACTTGGCGATTCATAATCAAAGTGCCGGTAAGCGTCAATATTGATATTGTAATCGCTAAACAAGCGGTTGGATGTATGTCACTGACTAGATCGCCAGAGGGGAATATAATTGTAAGTGAAGCTACCGGTATCTGTGCAACTCTGACCGCTGAACTACCGACAACGTTGGTACCGATGCGGGCAGCTGCTGTTAAAGTGAAAAAATACGTTCCTATTACACCCATACTGAAAGGTACTCTTGAAGCTGTACCCGACGGACTAATAATAGAAATCAAATGGCAGATTGCGGAGCCTAAGTAATGGTCAAATTTTCGGTAATCGCTGTGATTGCAGACGAAGGCATTGTTGAAAACGTTCACATGTGGCTGGAAGAACCTAACGGAACTCCAACTGAGGAAGTACGCGGAATAAAGGACAATGGAGAAATCTCCCAACAACTATCAATTGCCAGGCGAATTGCTGGTTTTTTTCTTGGCAGGACTTATGTTATCCCAGTTACACACCAGACATTAGAACGAGGAATAATAGTCGCCGAGTTTGAGTCAGGTGCTTCATACAAAGGCCAATCCTTGGGTCTGGCATTTCTTATTGGTTGTTTGGCACTGGGATTCAATGTGCCTATTAAAAAGAGGCTGCTTTTCTCTGCAGGTTTGACAGAGTTGCTCGACTACCCGGGTTGGGCGGGCGGCGGCTGTAAGCTGAAGCCAGTTACGGGAATGGCTGGCAAGATTGCGGGCGCCTGTATAAACCAGCAGTCACGTCTATACCATTACAGCGGAGACGAAAAAACCACACTTGATTTCGAACGGGCTTTCTGGGGAGGAGAAATAGACCGGACATGTTTACCTTGTTTGTTGCCTGAATATCTACCAACAAGTGCGATTGTAGGGTTGGCTTTGGACACAGGAGAGATGTTCCATCGAATCATTGAAAAACCAAACATTGAAGCATTCATCCTGCTAATGCTTTATACCAGCTGCTATCTGCACAACGGTATTTGCTTCCCTAAGGGAATAGGGCTCGCTTTGTCGGTGCTTCGAGGGGTAGGAAGGCTAGGAAATATTGCTATGATGGAAGAGCTTACTGAAGCTTTGAATCTACCGAGGATACAAAACGGTGAATTATTTGTCTCTTATGTTTTTGAACAGTGTGTTGAAAACAACCCCAGCGAATCAATGCGCCTTGAGCTTATCAAAGCAGCTATCTCCCGAGACCCAAATTTGCCCATTTTTATCTCGTCCCCAGCGGAAAACGTTAACATCCAACATTCAACACTGACAGACCTCGACCAGTGGCTGGAGCAGGAAACAAACGCCAATCCCTATTTATTCCGGTGTAGCTTGGCTGTTCTCGCACTATGTGAACGTCTGGCACCTGACATGGCTTTCTATTGGCCGAAAGCCAGGAAGCTAGTGCTTGAAAGTCTCCAGCAACAACTCGAGCACATAACGAATCTTACAGACCGCGTAATGATCCGCGAATCCCTAAGCCACTTGGTATTGTTGATGCATACTGCCAGTAGCCCACTTAGCCTTGGCAGCTACTTGGGGCGGATCAAGCAAGAATGGATTCCAGAAGCGATGGGCATAGTGGCCAACTACTTGAACAGGCTTAAAAGGAACGCTCCGGAGCCAGTTATAGATACACTGGAACAGGTGTACAACAACTTAAAAGCACATTACGTACCGGATATGTTGAGACCCTTGGAAGCTAACGAGCAAGAACCCCTTGTGCTTACGTTTCAACTTGCATCTCCCACAACGCCAAACAGCTATAAGCAATCAACATATCCTCGCCCGCCGTTGACAACTATAAATGATCTTGAACTCCATGTTTCTGGATCAAATAAATTATCGATTCATATCCCGTCTCCGGTACTGTTAATGGAGCACTGCTCGCGGCAGCACGGTGCTTTCGGAAGGCGAAAGGGAATGACTTTGTCAGACGACACATTGAATCGTTATCCCATAAATGATGCAGGGGTAGTCTTGGAGTCATTTGGCAACTCTTTCGCCGCAAGCAGAATTGGTTTCCGAGTTGACGGTAGACCCGGGAGTGAGCCTGCTTCTGTTAAATGGGCCCCTAGCGTCAATCCGTGGCCACCGGCGATTGACGCCCAGTTTTTTGTTGCTGCAATGGTCAAATATGGTGATGTTATTCAGCCAAAGAGCCTTTTGGATGTGGGTTGTGGTACAGCTTATCTCTGCATCGCAGCCGCCCACCGTTGGCTCACACTTAACCGCGTAGAACTGCTGGACATCGACCCATTGGCGGTGGCGGCCGCAAAGGTGAATTTAGACTCTGACCCAGCAACACATAAAATTAAACATGCTGTCTACGCAACTGATTTCAAGCACTATAATGGCCAAGGTTTTGATGTTGTACTCTGTGCACCACCCTACTTGCCTGAGCGACCTTTGCGGGTAAACGGTATTGAAATGGCAACTAACGGAACTCTATTGCTCGAGGAAGTAGTAGAGCGAACTACTCTTATGGCTAGAGATCTCTGGATAGGCTTTTCGACAATAGCGTGGCCGGAGTTTCAGCGAGCCTTAGCAAGGGTACCAGGAGCGCATAGCAGCATCGAAGTGTTACGACGTGATATCGTGCCTTTTCGTATTCCTTGGCTCGAACCAACCGATTGGGATAGAGAAAAAGACCCAGCGATATTTCGTGAGAAAGTCTCATATTACGAAAAGGTTCTCATGCCGCGTGGATTAATTGATATGGATAACCACAGAAATTGGTATGAACACCTCCGGCAATATGCGCCTAATTTACCAGAGAATTGTGCTGCGCACCTTTCTTGTTATGTTACCTCAGATGATGTGGAAAAACACCTTGACGAAGCCGAACGAGATTCCCGTGGGTATCGCTTCTGGCACGAGATTCGTACATTGCGCCTTGTTACTGCTTCTTGAAAAAACTACCAGTACCAACATTTCATCTGCAAAGTTATTAAGCAAATTTGTCCCACTAAAACGGGTAATCGCGTAAAAAAAAGAAATGGGCAGGGGCGGATTTGAACTGCCGACACACGGATTTTCAGTCCGTTCAAGGCTTTTGTAAGTGTTTGTCAATAAACGATTAATAACTGTTAAATAACGACTTATGATGGTGACCGAATCGCAACAGTACCGCAATAGTAGCCTAAAAGCGCCAAACTGTTGCAAATTCTGTTGCAAATTCACGACTCGGATTAACCTTTTTATATACTTGTGTCTTTGTCGACCATTACGTCCACAGGTTATTAGGTCAGATAATCTCGATGACTGCACTCCATCAGTACGTGTGGTCAAATAGTTTTATGATTGCTTGCACAGTCCAAAGGCAACTGATTCTGAGTTGAATATATGTCTCTTTTTATTTTATACCAGTACCTTCATATTATACTTTTTCAATTTCTTGGATAGTTCTCTGGCCATGCCATCCGTGTACTTATTCAGCTCTGTCCAGAATTGTTTGCTATGGTTTTTGACCTTGGTATGAACTAACTCATGCAGAATAATATAGTCTTGCAGATTCTCAGGCAGGAAAGCAATGTTGACATTTAGATTGATGCTATTTTTGCCTGAACAGCTTCCCCATCTTGTTTTTTGGCAACGAAAAGCTGCCCGTTTATATGGCATGCTGTATTTTTCAGAGAAATGCTCAAGACGATGAAACAAGTCCTTCTGGGCTTTTTCGAAATCGATGTTTAAATCAGGTGTGTCTTGCGGTTTTGTATGTTGGTCTATTTTCTGCAATTGTCGCTGTACCCAGGCGGTTTTTGACCGCAGAAATCGTTTCGCTTCGTTCAAAGAGCCTTTTCTTGAAATAGTCACAGTAATGGTTTTATCCGGGCGAATAGTTATCCGCTGATATTTTGCCCTTGGCGACTGGGTAAAAGCAACAGAACCCAAATCTGAAATTACAATATTATTTGTAAACATAAGTGAAGCTTTTGAGTGTTTATCTACTGTGCTAAATACATCTGCTCAAAGCCAAGTAAAGTCATATTTTCAGATATAACGTCGTGTGGAATCAAAAGATATTTCCATGGTTTTCCACTATTCTGTTTTTCATATTCTGAGGCATGTTTGCACCATTCAGATGCCGCTTTAGTTTTTGCCAATACTATCTCATCCTGTATCTCACTTGCACGTTTCGGTTCACAGAGATATTTCGTTGTTTTCGTCTCCACAATAAAATCGGGTTCATATTCGGTCTCGGTGTTGTAATGTATTCTGAAAAGCCCTTTTGCCGGTTTTGTCCACTTAACCACATCAGCCTCATTTTCAAGCATAACAGCAAACCGCCGCTCCGGGTCGGAATCAAATTTGACAATTGGATATAAGGATTTTTCGAACCCTCCAAAAAGCATTGACCGAATATTTTGCCTGTCATCAACCGGGGTTCTAAAATTGCGAACAGGTTCATCTTTTGATGCTGAATAGACAGCAGGTTTCAAACTTATAAAACCACGGCTCACATGCGCCTCATAGCCCGTTACCTTTTCGTAGTAATGGCCTTGCATTTGTGAGTGGATAAGGTTGACAAGGGACTTCTGATGATACTGCAGAACGTTTTTAACGTCATCTTCCTTGCGCAGATAGGATTTTAGCTTCTCAATTATTTGTCCAGCCAGCTTATATAGTAATTCAGAATGGTCGTCGTAACTGATGTCATCAAAATCTATAAGGCCGCGTACAAGGTAGTCCTCAAGACGTTTTTCTTCCACGACACCGTTACCGCTCGAAAGCCGATATCTTTCATGATTTTGTAAATGCTGAATTAAAATGTCATGGTCAACCGGCTGGAGATTGACACTGTTTGTATCCAAATCGAAATCTTCATAACCACACTCAATATCTCCAGTAGGGACTATTATAATTTTGGGGATATCAATCGACAGATTATTTCTCAACTCGATTGTTTGTGCTACAACCTTTTCTACATCCACCGTTCCCGTTATCTCCTCAAATTCCATTTGAGTGGGAGCAATAATCTCCTTCACACGTTTTGAAATCTGTTTTTGTGTTTCCGGCTTAGTCAGGTCAGTACCAGAACATTTTTCAAATTCTCTGAGAACTTCAAGCGTTGTTAGTGCTACATGTTGCTGCTTTGAGTCCTCAAAAACAAACTTTGCGTCTTTTCTGCCGGATTCTCCCTTAATAACATTTACAAGCTCAGATTCAACGTTGATGACCGTGCTCTGTTGGTCAGGGATGTCTTTTCCAATAATAATACCTGTCCGAATAATAGAATCGGGCCTGTTGGCCTCATCAATAATTTCCTGAAATCGGTCATGCGAGACAATTGTAAGTCTATCGACATTTGGGTTTCCTGTTCTTTTGCCATAAGGCAACCGCAACCCACGCCCGATAGATTGCTCTACCAATGTTTTCGAGTTCGCAGCTCGCAATGGCACGATAGTATAAAGATTGGTTACATCCCAGCCTTCTTTTAGCATATTAACGTGCACAACAATCTCTATTGGATTATTGGGGTTCTCAACGTTCAACAATTGCTCGATAGTCTCATCTTTTTCTTCACCACGCTGATTGGAATGAACTGTAATTACTTTGCCCTTATATCTTCCTTCAAAAAATGATTCATCCTCGATTAACCGGACAAGTGATTCAGCGTGGTCTGTATTCTGAGCGACAACAAGCATAAAAGGCTTTACGATAGATGTATCATTTTCTCTGGCATAAACTTCAAGTTCCACCTTTGTATTTTCATGTATACGAACACCATCCTCGAGTTTGAGTTTTTCAAGGCCGTCCTGGTCATAATTTTTAGCATCAAAATTTTCCCTGGTTGCTACAGCCGGCTCCTTAACGAACCCATCCTCCATAGCCTTATGAAGCGGATAGCTGTAAATTACATTCTTGAATAGAACCGGCTGGCTGCCTCTTTCCACCTGTGGAGTAGCGGTCAGCTCAATTCCCATGATTGGATTAAGCTCGTTTATCGCGTTTATACCTGCGGATGCACGGTACCTGTGGGCTTCATCCATAAGCAAAACAAGGTCATCGAGTTTTGAAAGATACTCAAAATAACTTTCACCAATGTATTCGCTCAGCCTTTTTATTCTCGGAGCCTTATCACCCCGCACTTCGGCATTTATCTTTGAAATATTGAAGATATTCACATGAATATGGCTGGTATCAAATAAAACGCCTTTGCGAACGCCTCTTCCGTCTTCGTAGGTATCGCCGGTAATAATCTCAGGGGCATTTTGAGCAAACTCAGCTATTCCCCTGAAAACATACTTGGGCGTATTGGGTGTAAAGTCGGCGATAAGTTTATTGTAAATTGTCAGGTTCGGGGCAAGCACAAAGAAATGCCTTATCCCCTCAGCCAAATACAAATAACTTATAAACGCACCCATCAGCCGTGTCTTACCAACACCGGTAGCAAGGGCAAAGCATAGCGAAGGGAAATTCCTCTCAAAATCCTCGACCGAAGGAAATTCTGATTTTATGGTTCCTATGGCCTGATTCAGGTCGGTATCCTTTTCAAGCGGTATTATCTCACATATCCTTGCAAGAATTTCAAGCGAATCCCTCTGTGGCGATCTAAGACTTAATCGGTTGCTTATTGTATTTATATGATGATTCATATCTTGCTCCAAATATTATTGCTGACTAATTTCATAAATAGCGTCTCATCTATTGATTGCCCTTAAATTAGGTCACAATTTCAAATGCACGCAAATCTTTTGTTATTATAAGTCATTTATTTTCAAATAGTTATCTGTGTCCAATTGCACTTTGTTTGCACGCTAATTGCATGCAATTCAAAATAACGTGCAAATCACATTGTTAAATTGTCCTTTACCATTCTATATTCCTGATTTTCAAAAATTATACCTCAAACAGTGTTGCCTCAGCTCGGCGTTGTTGTTTGGTTCGTTTTTTCTTCTGTGTTTCTTCTGCTTCCTCTATCGGCCTTTGGGGAGCTTTGGGCAGGTTTTTAATCTCCAGGCTGTAATCGTCATGGCCCCATTCGCATTTGTGCAGAACGCTCTTTGGTATTTTCTTCAATGTAAGATTCTCGAATCTGTCCGGCTTGACATTAAAAGCATTACAGCAAATAAGCAGGCTTCTGTCCGGCCCGACCTCTTCGCTTATCTTTTCCAGCATCGCCGCACTCATAAACTGCGTCGTTACATAAATAAAATCGGTTTCGCTGGATTGGCCGTGCATCCAGTAAAATTCATCACTCGGCGAATAGCTAAAGCCGTGCAGCTTACACATCGCCTCTGCCAGCATAGCAGAGTTATACTCCTTATTGATAACGGGATTACCCCATTCATCCTCAACTATCAAAGTCGGAGCTAAGCTGTAATATCGAAATCCTCCGCCTCCTTGCCAGTTGATAGCTTTGCTGATACCACCCTGATCTTCGCCATCAACAACTTTTTTCATCCTCGGTATAATATGCGTATGGCAATGTTCCTCCAACTCGACCATAATCCATCGCCTACCCATTTTGTGAGCTACAGCTCCAGTTGTACCTGAACCAGCAAAGGAATCCAAAACAAGATCACCTTTTTGGGTTGAGATACCAATAATCCTCTTTAAAAGATTTTCAGGTTTTTTGCCTCGCTTAAAATCAACTCCTCCTTCATTCGCAAGATCGGCCTTAGGTATATCACCATGATTCCAGAAATTCGTCATCTTATTTGTTTTCACTACTTGTCCATCAATTAGCTTTGCACTATCTTTTAGCCATGCAAACAATTCAGCATTATAATAATACAGAGTTGTTAACTGCTCCTTATATTTACCTCTACTTGGTATATATTCTACCGAATATAATGACTCTTTATCCATCATTTGTATAAGTTCTCGTTGAAATGAGTTTTCCTTTTGAGGATTAGTTGTACGAAACACAAGCCGGTAATTGTCGGTGTACTCTTTTTTAATTTCATCAATTCGGCTGTCATAATTACGCAAAGATATTGACCGAATTTTAAAATCATTATGTTTATATATTTTTACCGGAAGCCCATTTGAGCGTGCTTCAAATTGATGTACCAAGTTTTTCTTGCCTTCATCTTCCAATATATTTTTATATCTTTTCATTACAGCTTTTTCCAAGGATTGTGTGATTTCGACATTATTCAAATTTGCTTTTTCTTTCCTATATAGCAAAATGTATTCTGATGTGTCGACAAAAACACCACCTTGGCCGATACCAGCACTCCCTGATCTTTCATAATTGATTTGGGTAACAAAATTATTCCTACCAAAAATTTCATCTAACATCACTTTGCAATAATGAACTTCATTGTCGTCTAAATGCATCCAAAATAAACCGTCTGGAGTCAAAAGCTTATACAAGATTTCTAAACGATCCTTAATTAAACCCAACCATAGTGAATGTTCGATGCCGTCATCGTAATATTCAAAAGCCTGCCCTGTGTTAAAGGGAGGATCAATATATATACATTTAACCTTGCCGGTATATTCCGCTTCAAGGGCTTTAAGAGCCAGCAGGTTATCGCCGAATATAAGCATATTATCGAATATATCTTTATCGCTGACGCGATGCGGGGCATGATAGGACTTTTCAGGGTCTTCCAATAAAATCCTCGGCTCCAGCTTCGGCCTGTTTTCCTTACCAATCCACGTCAACTCTAACTTCGTCTTATTCGCCATAATTAAATCCATTATTTTTTAGTGTTTGTAAAAGAACTCAATAAGCTCAGAACCCCAAAATTACGATGGGCTTGTTCACTATAATAACTCTTAGCTGTTGAGGGCAACTTAGAAATGTTAAATTGTCCAATTGCATCAAGAATTGCATCTTTTATAAAAGAGATGTGTATTGCTCTTGCAACACTATTGCCTATTCGTGAACTTAATGCATTCGGCCAGTAGCCTGACAACTGGTCTACATTTGCCACAACATTATGGTCGACATATGCAATAATCAGTGGAAGTTTGTAGGCGTCGATAGCTTGCTCAATTTCATAAGAAAGCATGCTCCCTGATTTGCGGGTATCCGAGCTTAGAATCACAACAACATTTTTTGAGTTTGACAAACGCTCTCTTATGCGTGCTTTCAGAGTTTCTTTTAAACTTGTATCTCTTACAGCACATGTTTTATCGTGACTGTCAACATATTTAAAATCGATATCTTTATTCTTTGCCCAAGCTTGGATTGTTGCATAATATTTGAAATCAGATTTTGTAGGATCAGTTTGTCCAAGTCCATCGAAAGCAATATATGTTCCCGTGCGATTTGCCATAATTATCTCCAATCTTTTTGAATCGTCGACAAGTCAATTTTCTTCCGCATTTGCTTTGGTAATATGATTCTAATCTCATTTGTAACCTTTTCACGTTTACTTTCTTCAAAAACCGCTAAAAGGATTAAGTCGACAATTATATTTGGTTTAATTCCTGTTCGAGCCAACCCGCTTCCAATAAGTGGAATATTTAATGCACTTCCGGAACAGGAAGAACGTGCCTTTTGCAGAAGACCTCTTAATGCTACGTGTAAGTTTTCTGAGCCTGCAGATGCCTGTAGGTTTTCGGTGTTTGTATTTGCCAACGCAACACAAAGAAAATTGTGTTCTTTCGTCGAAACAGACGCAGTTGTTCCGAGTGGATAACGGTCATGCTTACCAGGAGATGGTCGTGAAGCTACAGTTTCAATCGGTGATATACTGGATAAATCTTCTTTAATCTGTCTATCCCAGTCAGCAGTATTTCCTGCCCAGTATTGCTTTAGCATTATCCCATGCAAAGTATTAGCGGATACATGCTTATTATCTACGGCACTGTCAAAAAACTCGTTAACAGAGATGGCTTTATACCCCTTCTGTGCAAATAAATCACCAAACATCACGGTTATTGAGCTGTCAATAGCATTGCTTGTGATTTCAATTGAGCGTTTCAGGAAACCTGTAAGCCATAAGCCATCAATCAAAAAATAGATAATACCGATTGCTGCACCAATAGACAAAAACAACCAGAAGCACAGTTCAACAGGAGCTTTAGGGCACAAGGCAGTTTGGATCTCAAGGAACAACCAAAGAACGCCGATTCCGCCAAGCAATGATTGCCCGAAGCATTTAATAGGCTTTTTCATTCCACCTCCCACCGTATAGTGAATGTATTTTTTGTTTCATGCCTTTGCTTCAACTGCCGCTCGATTTTTTCGATTAGTTCATCTCGCTGGATATCAATTTTGTCCTGCTGGTCGAAAAGTTCACGGCGTTTTTTGTTTCTTGATTGCTCAAGCTGTTTGATTTGTTTCTGGAATTTGAGTTTATCAGAGAGGCTGGCTGCAAGTTTGGAATCCTTTCTTGCCTGGCGGATTTCTTTATCCATTTCTTTTATTTCCTGCTCCAGGCCTTTCTTTAAGTCTTCGCTCCAGCGGTCAAGTTTTATTACTTCTTCCTCGAAGAATTTGCCGTTGCGAATATCCACCAGCTCAACTTTTTTGTTTATTTCAACCTGCAGGATATTATCAAGACTCGTTGCAGTACCGCCGGGGTTTTTAACAGAGGCCGGCAGAAGCATAAGCTTTTGGCAAAGTTCTTCATCAATGACCCGACCATCATCGGTTTTGGCGGCGAAAACAAGGAATTGCTCCACATCAAGTGCTTCAACGGTAAGTTTATGAAGTTCCAGTGTGCCGCTCGAACCTATAAAGGGTTCAAGTGCACTTAGTTTGGCACCATAAGCAGAATAATCAAATTTAAGTTCGGCGGAGGTTAGTTTTCTTTCGAGGGCTGCTTCTATGAGACCGGATGCAAGTGGATGGTCCTGCCGATAGAAGATTTCATTATTTTCCTCTGCCTTTTTCCAATCGAGATTGTACCAGCCTTTATGGGCGTTCTGTCCTTTATAGTAAAATCGCGGCATTGAATCATCGAAATCAGCTTGCCCGTTCAATTCTGTGCGGGTAAGGTCAAAAAGCCATCTTTGCCGCTGGTTAAGGCTTTCCAGTGTCTTATCCTTATTGATTCTCAATCGGGCTGCAACTTCTTCATCAAGATTTTCAAGAAGGCTTGAGCGTGTTTGGGCCATTCGGGATTGTATCTGTTCATCAAGTTCTGTCTGCAAGGCATCAAAGGCGGCTTCAATTTCTTCGGTGGTGCGGCATTTCTGGTAAACTTCAGCGATACGGCGTTCGATGTCCACGCCGGATTCGATCGCACCGAGAACCTCATCGCTGGCTCCGAATACGCCTTCGAAGAGGTGGAATTTTTCCCGTAAGAGTTCGTGGACCCTGCGGTCAGCGGCATTACGGCGGTTAATGAAATTTACAACTACGACATCATGTTTTTGACCGTAACGATGGCACCGGCCTATCCGCTGTTCAATCCGCTGCGGGTTCCATGGCAGGTCATAATTTACAACAAGTGAGCAGAATTGCAGGTTAACACCTTCTGCTGCGGCTTCAGTGGCAATTAGAATATCCGCTTGATCCTGAAAATATTCTACGATTGCAGCTTTAATATCAACGGATTTTGAGCCGGTGATAATATCCTGACCTTCATGGAGCGTCAGCCAATCTTTATAAATCTGCTTTGATACGGGGTCATTATTAGAGCCATTTATCATTGCGAGTTTACCATTGTATCCATTTTCAGAAAGCAGCTCGTAGAGATATTGCTGGGTACGACGTGATTCTGTAAAAATAACAGCTTTTCTTTGAGCTCCAAGCTGTACCGCCTTCTCAACTGCAATCTTCAAAGCCACAGGCAAGGCCTCTCCTTTGGCATTTGTCTTAACACTTTCCGCAAGGCGAGCAAACTCTTTTAGTTCGACTATTTCCTGCTTGAGAAGCTCCGGGTCGATCTCTTTTTCTTTCTGTAAAGGAGTTGTGGACTCCGATGCTTCGTCAACAGACTCCTCGAGTTCATCTTCTAATTCGTCTATGTCCTCAATATCCTCATCGTCGAAGAGTTTTATCTCTTTGGCGAGATTATCTAATCGCCATACAAGGCTTTTCAACGTTCCAGCTATAGCAAATGTTGATGATGCAAGTAATTTTCGAAGTACAAGCGTTATCAAATTTCGCTGACTGGCCGGCAGTGCATATAACTGGTCTTTCTGTAAATAAGTCGAAATGGATTCGTACAACTGTTGTTCTTTATCATGCGGTGTAAAATCCTGAGTGATAAGAACGCGGTTGGTAAATGGGATATATTCTGTAACTTGTTTTCTTAATGTTCGCCTGCAAACATTTTCCAGACGCTGTTTCAGTAACACGTTACGGGTGGCTTCACTGATAGCATGGATGAACTGATAACGAAAAGAAATAGGGTCGCCAAAAATATGCTCATCTATAACACTGGTTAAACCATACAGTTCCATTAATGAATTTTGCAGCGGTGTTGCGGTTAGAAGTAATTTGGGTGATGAACCAATAACGTTTTTGATTTTTTTGGCCAGTTTGCTTGATGACTTGTAAACATTTCTGAGTCTATGTGCCTCGTCAACAACAACCATATCCCAAGGGATACTTACAATATCCTGATCTTTGGCAGAAGCAAAATGATACGAGCATATAACTATCTTATTGTTCTGCAAAAATGGACTCGGCGAAGTACTTTCAATTTCCTTATATATCTTTGAATCGAGGATAACTGTCGGAAGGTAAAATTTAGTTTCGAGTTCCTGCTGCCATTGCTTCCTTAAGGCCGCAGGGACAATAAGGAGAACTTTTCGTTTTCTTTCCGCCCACTTTTGAGCAATGACAATTCCGGCCTCAATAGTTTTGCCCAATCCCACTTCATCAGCCAGAACAGCGCCATAGGATAATGGCGACCGCAATGCAAATAATGCTGCATCAACCTGATGCGGATTCAAATCAACACGGGCATTAGCTATAGAACGTGAGAGTCCTTCAAAACTTCCAGCAGTAGCTTCTACTGTCAGAGCGTTAGCCCAGTATTGACAATGGTATTTTGTGTAATCCGCTATAATAACTCCTTCTTTCATTCGGCAGCCCCACATAGAGCAGCTTTTCCGGTCCGAACCCACTTATCTACTTCTTTGATCTGGAACTTAAGAAGCCTTCCAACCTTATGGGCTGGCATCCTTTTTTTTGCAACCCATTTATAGATGGTGTCTTTTTTTACCCCCAGATGTTCCGAAATTTCGTCAATCGAAAGCCATCTTTCAGCCATAATTAACAATCCTTAAAAATAGAGGCAAAAAATTGATTCTTATAAGACAGAATTAAATCAGTAAACACGTTGGAAGTCAACTGGTTAATTAGGACAGAATGGTATTAGTTGGAACTTTCTTGGAAGTGCAATATTTTAATGACAACCTCTATTTTCTGCCAAATATTAAGGATAACACGACCTTTGGATACTTCTCTCGCCTTATGGTTTGCCGAAAAAGTTCAACGGTTATTAAAGCTGTTAGCCAATAGGACTATTTTCTGATACTCAAAACAACTCAACGAAGTCATTCAGATTATATATACTATTTTCCTATGAAATTCTGATAAAAAAGTTGTTTTTGAGCTTTAATTTGAGGTTGATTTTGCTTGGCACATACAGAATTTATCTTCTGTGGAGTCAAAACGGAGTCAGGGATACAATTGGTTTATGGCAGTTCTGCAAGCCAGTTATGAGCGAATGCAGCAAAGTCGGGGAAGTTGATTAAATTATTATCGTCTGTATCAAGGCCTGTGTCGGCGGGAGTATCGAGCCAACGAGAGGCAAAGAACGAGAAGTCTGTGAAATCCACGGTTGCATTGCCGGTAGCGTCACCAAAAAGACAGTGGAATTCAAAAGTTGCATTGTCTCCCTCGAGGCCGTCACCATTGCCGTCGAGATTTTTACCACCTAAGTCGGCTATTTTACTGGCATCCAGAGTTGCGGTATATTCGTCATCCGGCAGGGATTGCGGCAGAGACCAGGTTGCAGTAAAAGTAACTGAGTTGTAGTCGAAAACCGTACTTGTTAAATCTATAGAACCGTGAGTCTGGCCTATAATTGAAAGAGCATCGGAAGTTATAGTCACATCCTCATTGAACTCTGCTGATATGGTTTTGATGGTGCTTCTTTGAGTCTGGCCACTTTCTATAATCCAAGAAGTAACTTTTGGCGGAGCATCGAGAATTATGGCTTTCTGAAGCCGATTGCCAACCTCATCATAACTGTAGATAACCATTTCACCATTTGGGTGGATTACCTTGATAAGGCGGTCGAGAGAATCATACTCGTATTCAATTCTGTAAGCAGCTTGTACTGACATCGCAAACAGGAGCACAATTGCTGCCAGAGCTGTTATAGGAACGAGTTGTAATGGCTTTCTTAACACTTTCTGCTTATTTTCTCAAATCTTTGGCATTACTCTTGTTAATTATTCTGAATTTCGGCTCGTATCTTTCACGAATATACGCCCTTGATGGAGGTTCCCAATTCGTATCTTCAGATGTCCAGTTTTTGTAGCGATATAAACTATGTTGACTATAATAGCGTCCTTTGACCATTGCACCTGTTGAGCTAACAAACTGGCCTTGGAGCATTGTGATAGGTATACTAGT
>JAFGRL010000126.1 GCA_016935195.1 Sedimentisphaerales bacterium | reverse complement strand
AGCGATTTGATGTTATCGTGACATTCGGTTTGGGGTTTTTTGCCCGTGCGCAGAAATTGCAACATCTGCCGCAGCGCAACATGCCACCGAGTAATAGTCGATGGATAGCATTTAGCAGTAAAAGAATGAACGGGACATTTACCAGGATTTACCTTAGCTATGTTGATGAAGCGGGAAAGGCGTATAAGCCTTTGTTATTACCACAAAAAGACCCGGTATTTTACGACTTTTGTCTGAAAACTTACAGCGTCCCAGAACTTGTTACCGAACCTGTTCGAGTAAAAAGAGAAGACCTCACGCAGGCTGTTTATGGCTCTCGTGGAATTCCAGCGAAGATGCCAATCACTATGGCAACTCCAAAAGCAGGCTCGATGCCTGGTTATACTGAACCGTTGCTGGAAGGTGAGTGAAGTGGAAAAGACCTTGACTGCTTCAGTTGGTAAGTTACAATTCCCATGTTAAATTATGCAGCAGTGGTTTTTTGTCATGTTGAGAACACGAGGCGATGCTCCTGGTTGTATTTACTATCCATGGCAGTGCGAAGACCATGTCAGAATTGAGCATCCCGAATGCGTGCTGGCGAATAAGTACGGCACATATATGTGCCAGAAGGCCTATGGATACTGTCTTGTTACAGAACAAGAGGATGCAGAGGCACACTCCCAACGTCCGTTTTTGAAAGAGAGGCTGGAAAAATGAGGATAGGTGTCAGTTATATCCCATCTCATCAGCCAAATTACCTTGAAGCTGATATGAAATACCTCAAGGAGATTGGCTGTACGGATGTCCTGTTCGCATTACAGGAAAATCATTTTCAATGGTTAAATGGTGCCGTCAGATTCGGTCCCAAGATAGCCAAGGATAACGGTCTTCGACCTACCGCTGTAATTTGGGGTTATGCCAACACTACCGGAGGCGGAAGAAGCTCTAAGGTAATGCTGGAAAATCCGGATATGTGGCGCTGCGGTGAGGATGGCATGCCCTATAGCAGCGGTTATCCGGACCCGAGGATGTGTTTTAATAATCCCAAAGCGGTGTCCCTTTATACCGAATATGTCCGTAGATGCTGGAATAATGGGTTTGAAGGTATCTTGATTGATGAGCCGTCACCCCAGGACTGCTTTTGCACAAGGTGCCGCAGGAAATTCGCCGAAGTCTTCGGCAAGAACCTTGTAGAAGACAAAAATAGTGAGGATTATAAGTCTTTCCAGCAGAACACTGTTATCGAATTCGTCTCGGCAAGTTGTGCATCTATAAAAGGTGTTAATGAAAAAATGGAAACATCATTGTGTATGATGCCGTGTGATAAGCCACTTTTCGAAAAAATGGCAACAATAGAGCATCTGGATGTTTTTGCTACTGACCCTTATTGGCTGCGTCCGGTGAATGAATTAAGTTTTGAAGACGCCATTGAGGTTACCAGGTACGCCAAAAGTCTTGCCAAAAATAATAACAAATCTTTTCAGCTTTATTTAGGTTGTTTTGGTATCTCAGCCGGCCTGGAAGAAAAAATCTTCTCCGGCAGTAAAATTCTGATCCAGAAGTCCGAACCGGATTCAGTAATTACCTGGTCTTTAAGGGGGGGGATAGGCCTGGCTGATCCGGAAGAATGTGACAGACCTGAAATAGCATGGGACCAGATTGTAAGGCTTTATCGAGATTTGTCACACTCACAAGAGTTATAATCAGCCGCTTTCCCGTTCCGCAACAAGCGATATTACGCAAAACGACTTTTCATCGTCGTTATATATGGATTATAATACAGTTGTGGCCTATTTAATGGAGTGAGTAGTCCAAATTTAGTCAGTTTGATTTTTCGCTTGCTGGAAAACAACTCACAGGCCGGATTATGCCGATTATATACGCAGCTATTTTGGCCAAAATTCAAAGCTCCAACCACAAGGGATAATTTCTCCATCACTACGAGCACTTTGCTTTGCTCATCATAATGCCAGCACATCAAACTGCCTGCTGCTGAAAGGCCCTATTCTCCAGCACACGATACCAAAATGGTTCGCAATTTCACTTATACTCCCCTAAATTGAGCTCACAAACAGACCTATCAACAAGTACGGCCCTTTAGGCCAACGGAGAGGGCGGGATTCTAACCCGCGGTGGAGGTTTATACCCCCACGACGGTTTAGCAAACCGTTGATCTGAAAATATAACCATTGATAAAACAAGCACTTGTGAAACCATAGAAGGGCAGTTGACACCTCAGTTGACACTGAAATCACCAAAAAAGGCCAAAATCGACACCTCAGAACTACACTCAGACCTTACGGAAATCATAGCTGTTTGGCCTTCACTGCCGGAGCATATCAAGGCAGCAATCAAGGCGCTGGCTCAGGTATAGGCAATCAGTAAGCAATAGTAAGGCTTAAGGCTGACAACGCCAAGGGGGCCTTAAAAAAAGGCCTTCACCCCCCAACATGCCGGTGCTTTGCAGGTCATAGACTGCCGAAAGAAATAAGTCGTTTTTCAATAAAGGCGGTTGGGGGAGGGTTTGACCTACCCCCATCAATTTATACATATATCGCACGGGAGTCTTTGGTTAATCCAGATTGTCTCGTACAGGACACGGCTGTCTTTAAGTTTACCGACCTTGAAGGCCTTAAAGAAAGGGACATTGTAAACAAATTTGCATTCGGGTTAGGTACTGCTCCTGACAGTCTTTTGACTCCTGAACCTGCTACTATTTGTCTGCTTGGCTTGGGCACACTAATCTTTTTTAGAAAACAAAAAGCATAAATCGTAAATTTGTATAATAGAATATTTAGCCTCACCATTTCCCCGAAGCGAAGAACGGGATTATATTTATATCAGCGGAACTTGACGGGAGCGATAACTTTATATTTTTTTACAAATGAACAACCTGTAAGTCTTATACTTTTTGAAATCATCGCTCGTCCGTCTGTCCCCAATGTATTTCTCTCGAAACTTATCGAGCTTCTTCCTGTACTTCCAGTTAAGAATTCCCATAATCCACGGATGCCGGTCATGCAGAAATTCGAGACTCGCCTCCAGAGCAGGACGGCCGACTCTAAACATCGCCTCATCCAGTATCTCAATCGTCGGGGCAGTTTCAGCGGTTATGTCCTCATCCACAACCTTCTCAAGCCCGGCCTTCTTAATATTTTCAAGAAATTTTTCTAAACGATGACCGCCACCTATTACCTTCCCACCTTCTTTATCCACTCTCGCCAACCTGAACACGTCACAAATTAAAAGATACCCACCCTCGTTGAGTAAATTCACAGACTGCTCGATACCTTTTACAAGATGCACATACTGAAAGCTTTCACTAAAGAAAACACAGTCATATCTTTTCGTTGTCTCTAATTGTTCATATTCACACTCGAAAACTTCATTCCCCTCCCAGAGAATTTCACGAGTTCTTTCAGCCAAATAATGACTCGGAGATACACAATCAACTTTGTATCCCATTTCTGTCAGTCGCTTTGCATTTTTACCCGTACCACAGCCGACATCCAGAATCGTCTTAAGATCCGCGGGAATATGCCCCAACAAAAAGTCCGTATATTTCTCCTGTGCCAAAGGAAAATTGGCCATATTGGCTTCGAGACCATTGGCCCAGTACCCGTAGTGCAGATGATCGATATTAAAAAAGTGCCTTCCCCCCAATGCGGCCACTTCCAGACCTAGCTCTTTGCTGCTTTTTTTACCATATTTACTCATTATTTGTCATCCAAGCACACCACCCCATACCGCCGCTACCTGAAATCCATCGTTCCAAAAAACTATTATAACCTGACATTGCACATTTACTCAATCAAAAAGTATACATTTCTCCCTTCGATATAGTCGAGTAGATGTAATATGGTTCTTATGCTTAGACAAAGTTTGTATTCCCTGTTTTTCCTGGCTTTCGATTGAGGGGTGTCACAATATTCCGCCATGTAAAAGAGCTTCGACACAAAATCATCCAATACATATCACTAAAAGGTCTCTTGCTTTGAAGGGTCCACTAAGACAGAACCTGCAAAAACCTGCTGTAAGGTACGACAATGTAAGGTAAAATGTTAGATAATGATAGAGTGAAAGCCGAAATAGAGGCTATACAGACCTGAAATGCTATATGCGGATTTGGCTCAAAAAAGCCATTAAAATAAATGATAAACGGCAAATTATCATCTCCAAGACCAGCATCTTTGGGCCAAAATACCTGTAAAACAGGCTAAAACAATGGGAAAATGATGGGCGTGAAAAGTGCCTTTTCAGCTTAAAATAATAGACAAAATCAAAAGGTGGTTTCCTGCAAGACGGGGTAGCCCCCACCCCTATCCGACCATTGCCGGGAATGTGTGAAGTTGTTGAGTACGGTGAAAGAGGGTTGTGTTCCCCTAAATGAGTGTAAGTGGTAAAAAGTCCAAAAGAAGATTATCAAACACTGGCAGCAACTCAAACAAGAAGGACATCCATTCCCAAGTTACAGGCGGCTTGCTGAAGAACTCGAAGAAAACGCAGGTACAATTAAGAAGGCAATCCTATATTGACGATGCTGGGCGCGACGCCGACTTTCATTCGCTGCGACATACGACCGGCAGTCTATTAGCTGCAAGCGGTGTGCATCCGAAAGTTGTTCAGTCGATTATGAGGCACAGCAATATAAACCTTACGATGTCAAGATATACCCATACGCTCACAGGGCAGGAAGCCCAAGCGGTTGCCGGATTGCCTGATTTGTCCTTGCCAAGTAGCCAAAGACAAATTGCAACTGGTACTGACGATAAGTTCTTAAATGCAGTTCAAACCGGCTTAGAAAAATTGACACCTAAAACTTTCCTTGAATGTGACGAGCATACATCAGTTGGCATAGGTAAGGTTGATAGCTCACTTACTACTGACAATGCTAACCATTTGCCAGAGGGGGAGTTAGGTAGCAATTTAGACGAGATGGCATCGAGTGTCAACGATAACGGAGAGGGCGGGATTCGAACCCGCGGTGGAGGTTTATACCCCCACGACGGTTTAGCAAACCGTTGCCTTCAGCCACTCGGCCACCTCTCCAGCCTCTTGTATTACAGGTAACAAATTTCCCATTAACTTATATCTGACTGGCTAATATTGCAAGAAAATTAAGGGTAAGCTCTATTACTTTGGTAGTGATAAGAAACAACCCCTAGCAACTAAACCTTGAGCAGGCTATAGATTTGCATCCAGGCTGTATGCCTTAAAGCCAACCCGGCTGGCAGATTTACTCTTAAAACTCTATCCAGCCGGCTTATCCTAATTTTCTAAGGCACTGAATAATTTCAAGCCGGTAACTGTTAGCGTCCTATTTTCTATGGTTTTCTATAGGGCCTGAGTGTATTAGATGTTCAGAGAGCATTTATCGTTAGCGCCGGTATCCACCACGGCCACCGCGACTGTCACGGCCGCCGCCGCCACCGCCACCGCCACCACGTCCGAAACCGCCTCGGCCGCCTCTATCGCTGCGGCGGTTTACTCTGGGGCGGGCCTCATCGACGTTAATAGCTCTTCCCATCAGATCCTTGCCGTTCATCTGTTCGATAGCCTGTTGGCCTTCCTGCTTAGACGGCATTTCCACGAACCCGAAACCTCTTGATTCACCACTGAACTTGTCCTTTATGATGTTAGTGGAGGTGACCTGACCAAAGGCCTCAAAAGCCTTAAGCAAATCGTCTTCAGTTGTCTGGTGTGGCAAATTTCCTACATAGATATTCATTCAGCTTTCCTTTTATAACTTTAAACTTTCAACCTTTATACGGGTATTCTATCCCATGTCACAGTCTTGCAACAAGGGAAAAATAAAAAAAATTCCTATTAACAGGGCACCAGGCTGAATAAGTCGTTTTATAAAAAATTGACGTGGCCTCAGCGATGTATACAATAAGGCAAAAATTATTTTTTTTCGGGCGCGATAAATGAACGCAGTATCACTCGAAAATGTTTGCAAGTCTTTCGGCAGGCTTAATGCAGTGGATAAGCTAACTGTTGAAGTGCCCGCCGGCAGCATTTATGGCTTTCTCGGCCCAAACGGTGCAGGCAAGACCACTACCCTTCGTATGATTATGAATATCATTCGCCCCGATAGCGGCAGCATTAGTATATTCGGGGATGGCTCAATTGAACAGGCCAAGGGGCGGATTGGCTATATGCCCGAGGAACGTGGTCTTTATCGCAAGATGACAGTTTCCAAGGTCCTCGCATACTTTGGGGTGCTCAAAGGCGTAAACGCTTATGAGCTTGGCGGCCGTGTGCAAAAGTGGCTCCAGCGGGTGGAGCTTGGCGACTGGGCAAACAAAAAGGTTGAAAACCTTTCGAGGGGGATGCACCAAAAGCTGCAATTTGCGGTTACTGTTATCAACGAGCCGGAGCTTTTGATACTTGACGAGCCGTTTTCAGGACTGGACCCATTGAATCAGGAATTACTAAAAGAGATTATTCTCGAAATGCGGGATGAAGGTAAAACCATCATCTTTTCCACACATGTGATGCATGAGGCTGAGGAGCTTTGTGGTTCAATCCTGCTAATAAACAAGGGGAAAACCGTCCTGGACGACAGATTAGACCAAATTTGCTCGCAGCACAGCTCCGGTGCGGTCAGTGTTGAGCTCGAAGGTGACACAACTTTTATAAAGACGCTTGCTATCGTCAGAAAAGCCGAAACAGATGGGAATCGGCTCCAAATCACCCTGGCAGATGATGCAGACCCACAGCAACTGCTGCGGGCTTTAGTGGAGCGGGTAACAGTGCAGGCATTTGAGGTTAAAGTGCCCTCACTGCATGAAATCTTTGTCAATTTAGTTGGAGCAAGCAATGCAGAAGATTCTTAAGGTTGCCCAACGCGAATATATTGAGACCGTCAGGACCAAGGTGTTTCTTTTGAGCATCTTAGCGCTGCCGGTTATGATTGTTGCCATCATATTCTTCGCTCATCGTCTCTCTCAAACCAAAGCAGCCCCGCGTCCGGCTGTAAAAGTAGCCTTTACTGATATTTCAAACGAACTCTCAGCCCAAATAAAAATCTCCTTCGATAAATATAATGAGTCGCACCCAGAAAGACAGATTCTCCCACAGGAACTCGAAAACCGGCAAAGCCCGGAAACAGCTCAAAGACAGGGCAAAGACAATCTGCGATCAGGCAAATTGGATGCATACGTTGTGCTGGATGAAGATATACTCCAAGGCCTTGGCAAAATGTATTTTTACACCCACAAACCCAAACCGACCAAGATCGATATGTTATGGACAATTGAAAACCTGTTCAGGGAGGCTGTAATTAACCAGCGGTACGAGTTGCAGGAGCTTGACCGACAGATGCTTGACAAACTTCAGTTCGTGCCGACTGAACGGGTGGAAGTAGGCTCTGCCGACCAGGACGAACGCATTCAAAAACAAAGCGACAGAATAGTCAGAATGATGGTTCCGTTTTTCTTTATGTACCTGCTGTTCTTGGGCATTATCGGCACCGGCCAGCAGATGCTCAGCAGCGTCATTGAAGAGAAGGGTTCCCGTGTGATTGAGGTACTGCTGTCGGCAGTAAGTCCGTTCGAGCTGATGGCCGGCAAGATTCTGGGTCTGGTCGGAATCGGCATGACTGTGATTTGCCTCTGGGGTGTTGCGGCATACCTCACAGGCCGTTGGCAGGGTCTAAACGTTGATGTTCCTCCGGGAATACTGCCGTACTTCACAATCTATTATATACTTGGCTTTCTTTTGTTTAGCTCTATTATGGTTGGAATCGGCTCAATCTGTAATACTATCAAGGAAACGCAGAGCCTTATGACACCTGTCATACTTCTATGCGTGGTACCAATAATAGCCTGGCAGAACATTATCCAGCATCCCGGCGGCACACTGGCAAGGGTGTTGTCGTTCATACCGCCAACGACACCAATGGTTATGATACTGCGGCTGTCCGCAGGCGGTGATATCCCATTAGCTGAGGTTTTTGCCTCAATAGTCGTGTTGGCAGCGGCAGCACTGGCTATGATATGGCTTGCCGCCAAGGTCTTTCGAACCGGCATTTTAATATATGGCAAACGCCCCGGCCTGCGCGAAGTTCTCCGATGGTTAAGACAGGCTTAAAGACACTTCCATATCCGAAAGAGTATAAATAAAATGAGCGCCGGGCCTATAACGGTAGTTAGTCTTAACGATTATTTATAGGCAGAGCATCAATATAGCGGAGCGGAACTAATGGAAAAGAGGAAAAGCTGCCGGACACTTTTCATTATCTATAAGTACTGCTATGAGGCCATTCTCGCCAGGCATTAAAAGTCTAATGGTAACCAATTTGGGAGAATGGTCTATATATTATCTTACGAAAAATGTTTTGCAAAACGAAAAACTCCAATGTCATAACCAATTGTTATTATTTGACTTATAATGGGACAGCAGTAATGCCAACTGTGTAAATAAGTGTAAAATAGACACCTATGACCAAAAACACAGCACCAGTAATACGTCTTGCCCAGAGTTCAAACTGGCTGACTTTATGAAAGACTTTGGCCATCGCCCCAGCACTAAACGATACAAGTAGGCCAAAGACAAAAACCGGAAGTGCCGTCCCAATGCCATAAACAAGGGGCAATATAATACCTGAGGAGTGTTTTACTGATAGTGGTATGAGGCTTCCAAAAAACAAGGCAGCAGAAACAGGACAGAACGATAATGCAAAGACAAAACCCAAGAATAAAGCTCCTCCCAACCCAAATTTCTCTGCCCGCTGCTGACACCACTGACCTACATTGCTTCCTTTGGTGCTCAAGGGCATCATATCGAGCAGCATCATAGCTACCAGAATCAATATTGGACCAAGTATTTTGTGCATGTACTTTTGCAGCCAATGGGAGACGACCGGCATTGATAGTAAACTTCCAACCAAGAGCACCCCAAGTACAATATATGTGACGGTTCTGCCTATCGTATATAGAATGCCGGTGCATAAAACATAGCCTGGTTTATCAATCCTGCGACCTATAAAAGATATAGCAGCGATATTGGTCGCCATTGGACAAGGGCTGATAGAGGTAAGTATCCCCAGCCAGAGGGCACTTGCTGAAGCAATAAAAAGGTTATTCATGAATCTTTACCCTCAAAGCCCATTAGGATGCTTTCACGTATATACTGCAGATATCTGTCCTTGTCCCTTACTTTTTGCCAGATATTATTCAGGTTCTTCCACTCGATTTCTTTGCCATTGGCGACTTTAGAGAGCACAACCGACTTAGTAACCAGTTTGTAATCCTGAATAAAATGGCTGTTTTCAGTTCTGTCGACATTAACGACCTTCCAGACGATATTCTCCGAGGATATTTCATCGGCAAAATAGGTGTCCAATGCCTCTTTGGCATATGTTTCCAACTTATGGCAGGTTGGGCACCTTTTGTCGCCATGAAAATAATAAACAACCAACTGATTATTCTGCTGAGCATCTTCACTTTTCGTTTTTGCAATTGAACTTTGTATAACCTGATTGGTGTTAGTTTCTATTTCTTCTGATGCAACATTTTTGGAAGCCGGCTCAATACGTTCTTCAGAAACAACAGCCCCAGCCTTTTTTTCATTCACAATCATGTAGCCGATACTGCCGGCAACAAAAACTAATAAAACAACTGTAAGAATTATTTTAACGTTCATTTTTCATCTCCAATAACCTACAATCTATAAAAACTAAATAATCACCCTTTTGTCCCCCTTTCTTATTGAATTAAGTTTTTAATTTCTTCGGCGGAGATGACTTTTCCAACCACTTTGACCTGGCCGTCAATTGCTAATGCTGGCGTCATCATCGTTCCAAACTTTATTATCTCATTTATATCTGTGACCTTTTCAATTTCATATTCGATTCCCAAAGTCTTGGCAGCAGCTTCTGCATTTTCTGCCAGCTTTTTGCATTTGGGGCAGCCGGTTCCCAATACCTGTAATTTAATCACTATCAAATCCTCTTAAAAGAATGCTCCAAAAATAATCCCTGAAATGGTTGCCATTAGTATTACAAGTAAGACAAAGACAGTGGTTTTCTGTGTTCCCATAACCGAACGGATGACCAGCATGTTCGGCAGACTCAAAGCCGGACCGGCCAAAAGTAACGCCAGAGCAGGTCCCTTACCCATACCTGCACCAATCAGCCCCTGCAGAATAGGAACTTCCGTCAGCGTAGCAAAGTACATAAATGCACCAGCTACAGAAGCAAATAAGTTGGCCCATATTGAATTGCCGCCGACAGCTTTTGTAACCCAGGCGGTTGGAATAATACCTTCCTTAGAGGGCCGACCAAGTAGAAAACCTGCAATCAATACACCAAAAAACAATAAGGGCAGAATCTGTTTGGCAAAGCCCCAGCTTGCACCAACCCACTGGCCAAGCTCATCTTTCTTGAACCATATCACCAGCATGAAAAACAAAGCTAACAGTAGAATCCCCGCAATAATCCATTTGACTGAATAAATTTGAAACCACAAGCCGCCATTGGCAGCAGGTCCGGCCCAGTTGGCAAAGACCAGGATTCCGATCATACAGGCAAAATATACACCCGTTTGCATAAGTGATCTTTGTGGTACTGTATCCGGCATGGCTATCTGGCTATTAGCCTTTTCAACTTCTTCATTGCGGTAAATAAGGTGCATAACAAGGCCGATGACGATACTGAAAATAATAGCTCCAACCGCACGGGCTATCCCTAATTCAAGTCCAAGCACACGGGCTGTCAGTATAATAGCCAGTACGTTTATTGCGGGTCCCGAATACAAAAACGCAGTTGCAGGTCCTAATCCTGCTCCCATCTTGTATATCCCTGCAAATAAGGGCAGCACCGTACAGGAACAAACCGCCAGAATTGTCCCTGAGACACCTGCGACGCCATAAGCCAATATCTTGTTGGCCCTGGCTCCGAGGTATTTCATCACCGAAGCCTGACTGATAAATACGGAAATCGCACCAGCTATGAAAAAGGCAGGAACAAGGCACAACAATACATGTTCGCGAGCGTACCATTTAACAAGATGTAATGATTCCTTAACTGCACTGTTGAAACGGTCAAATCCTATCGGCAGATAAAAACAGCCAACAAATATGGCAATAATGGCCAGCAGTTTTTTCCATTCACTTTTCCAGTCCATCAAAAGACTCCTAAGCTATAATGCCTTAAGCAATTTTTCGTTTTCTTTAGCTTGGAGTTTCAGACAGGCCGCAATGCACGAAAAGAAGTCAAGAATACAGGGGGTCTTGAGTTTGTAAATAACCTTGAGCCCTTCTTTGTGATACTCCAGCACACCAGCATTAACCATTACTGAAAGGTGGCGTGAGACATTCGACCTTTCTGAACCGATGTGGCCTGCGATACCACAGACGCACTGCTCTCCGTCTTTAAGACAATCCAGAATTGCTATTCTTATGGGATGTGCTATAGCTTTGGCAATTGCTGCCTGCTTGGCAAACAACAATTTTTTTCCTTTCGTTAGCATCGACTAATCTCCTATATAGGACTATGGGATTATATACTCACACAGTACCATAATGTTCGCAAATAGTAAATCTTTTAATTCTTCAGTTAAGCCGTTGTGACGCAAATTTGGTAATATGGGGATGAACTTGAGAAGTTAAAGGGTAAATTGTGTCCCGTACATTTTTTCGTACAAGGCTTATGCCGTTTGGGGATTCAGCCTGATTGTTTCGCTTTGGTTTTTGGTATGTCTATTTTTCTTTTGCAGCGTGGGCATCGAATTGACGGGTGTTTGTAGTTTGGTGGGATTTTAAGTTTCAGGCCGCATACACAGGTAATAAAGATAAAGCCGTTTACGATTCTCATTATATCGCCGATTTGATGGAACTGCTTTTCGAGTCGCTCTTTTTTAGCAGCTTCGTCTGAGGGCTGGCGCAGATTGACCTGTTCATGCTCCAGTGCGACCTTTGGTACAGGGGTTTTCTGTCCAAGGACTTTAGCGAAAGATTGTGAGTAATCGTTCAAAGATGCTCCCTGACTCATATTGCGAAGAATCTCTATCCTTTTAGAAATCGGCGGATGAGTGCTGGTCAGGTCGGACAGTTTTCTTTGGCCTTTCTTTTTGAATGGATTGGCTATGTACATAGGTGCGGTAACCTTGTTTGCAACGGAAAGCTGCGGCGAACGGTCGTTGGCAATTTTTTCAAGAGCGCCGGCCAGACCCTCGGGATAGCGTGTTAATCTTGCTCCGCCGGCGTCGGCTAAATATTCACGTCTGCGGGAAAGGGCGAAATAGAGAAGATACGCCATTATTGGCGCAAGGATGGCAGCAAGCAGTGCAACTATCAGCATAATAAGCTGGGCCTGGCCGCCTCCTGACGAGCCGGACGAATATCGTCGTCGGCTGCCGGTCATCGAGCTATAAAACATCCCGCGTAAAAAGACCTGCGACAGTAGCACAATCGAGCCGAGCATAATCCCGGCCATAGTAACAAAGAGAATATCACGGTGCAGGATATGACTCATCTCGTGTGCAACTACTCCCTGCAGCTCGTCACGGTTAAGTCGGCCCAACAGACCTGCTGTAACGGCCACCGATGCCGTCTGGGGTTTTCTGCCTGTGGCAAAGGCATTCGGTGCAGGGTCGTTAATGATATAGACTTTCGGCATAGGCAGTCCTGCTGCTATGCTCATCTCTTCTACAACGTTAAAAAGCTGGGGATGGACATCGTGTGTAACCGGTCGGGCCTTGCTGGCAGCGAGGAGAATCTGGTCGCCGCTTGAGAAACTTATAAGTGCGAGAAGCACCCACACTGCTGTTGCAATTATCAGGCCTAAAAAGGCGGCGTCAGGGCCGAAGAAGCTCAGGCCAATGATAAATCCTAAAAGCAATAGAACTACCGCCATCAGGGCAAGCAGAACGATTGAGTTACGCTTGTTTGTGCGTATTAATTCCCACATATTACGTTAAATAACAGTCCCGGGATAACGATTACCGGGCGTTTGGTGTCAATTGATTTTAGAACTTTACCTTTGGTGCTTCCCGCTCTGCTGCGGTTTTTATCTCAAAGAAATCCCGCTTCTTGAAGTTAAACATTCCAGCAACCACATTACTCGGGAACATCTGGGTCTTGTTGTTTAAGAACAGGACCTGGTCGTTGTAGTTTTGCCTGGAAAATGCGATTTTGTTTTCCGTGCTGGTCAACTCTTCCTGGACAGCGAGGAAATTCTGATTGGCCTTTAAGTCGGGATAGTTCTCAACAACCAGCATAAATTTGCTCAGAGACTCACCAAGAGCACCTTCAGCTTTCGAGGCTTCGGAAACGCTTTTTGCTCCCATAGCCTGGCTTCTGGCTTTGGTTATTTCCTCGAATGTCTCTCGCTCGTGCTTCATATAGCCTTTGGCTGTCTCGACAAGGTTTGGAATAAGGTCATGCCTTCTCTTTAACTGCACATCAATCTGCGACCAGGAATTATCAACCTGGTTACGGAGCCTTATCAGTGCGTTGTAGACTGCAATGAGGGCGATAATCAACAGCAGCAAAATCACCCCGACAATAATTAATATCAGCATCCCGGTACCCATTAGCTTTCTCCTAAATAATTAAAAATTATTTTTCATCTGAAGCTTTCTGTTCCTGGCCGAACATTTCAGCTAACAATTTCTGGATTTTACTGTCTTTGTCGAGCTGTGCAGTGCAGAGTATTTCGGATAGCTCGCCTTTGTCAAACCATAGGCCGTGTTCTCTGGTGCATCTGTCAATCAGTAATGGCTTTTCCGCACCGCCGACGGCTATTTTTCGCATCTTCTTAAGGCAGATGGGACATCTTCTTGGTTTTTCCTTGCTCTTTGAGTCAACTTTGAATGACTGGAGAAGTTGTTTTGCCTTTTGTTCATCGCCGATTAATAGCTCCAGTTCGCCGGCATCGAGCCAGATTCCACCGCAGTCGGTGCAGTGGTCGATTTCGACATCAAAAAGCTCAAGCGTAATCATAGCGTTCTTACAAACCGGACAATCCATAAATTCCCTGCACAAGAAAATCTAAATCTTTGAATATAGCCTATAGTTTATAACTAACAAAAAATCTCTGTCATTGCGAGCGAAGCGAAGCAATCTCGACTCGTTAGAATCTTATTATAATCTAACAACTTATACAAGGCAGCTTTAGCTAATAACCTGCCGGAATTTTAAGGTTATCAGCCTATATTTTCAAAAACAATCCCAGCAAAACGATAAAAAACTAAAGATTAGCATTGAACTATTGTCGAGGCCTTTTTCGTGCCTGACGGGGTAGCAATTAATCGAGATTTGCTAAGTTCTCAAGTTTTCTTATTAGATTTCGTATAGCTTTTTGTCCTTTGCTGGTTATTTTACAGAATGTTTTGGGCTTTCGGTCGATGAAAACTTTCTCTACTTTTATGTAGCCTGCATCTTCCAATTTGCGAATCTGGATGCTAAGATTGCCATCTGACAAATTGAGAGCATTGCGCAGATATGTGAACTCTAATTTATCACCACCGATAAGGGCAGATATTATCCCTAAGCGAGTTTTCGATAATATCAACTCGTCAAATTTCTGCTTCTCGGGCTTAGGCATTTTCTTCTTTCTGTTTGCGGTAATTTCTTTCAACAATTAATGCTGGCATAATAATTCCTACTCCTGTTGAAAAACCGAGGATTATAAAAGAGTAATCTTTTATAAAAAATGCCAGCAACATACCTACGAAAATTAATATCCCGCCTAAGAGCCATGTTTTTGAATGAAGGGTCCCAATTATACCCAGATGCATGCCCAGTGCCATTGCATAAATAAACCCCGAACCGCAAAAGATTTTATTGAACAGACCCATCCTGTCCCAGAAGATTATGGGGAACATTATAATCCCAAAAATCCAAGCAACTTGTTTGACCATCTGCGGAGCAAAGCCGTCTTTCCTCTGACGTTTAATAATTATGAACATTGTAGCAAAAGTACAACACAGGCCGAAAGCCAGAAGAGATAGATACAAAGGTACGATCCACTTGAAAAGCTGGAGTTTTATCAGAAAATGTATGCTAATATAAATAATCATACAAATCAGGCCCCAGATAACCGCAAGATGTGTTTCCGGCTTAATCTGCCTGTAGCTCTTTTCTACCGCCGACCGCATAAATTTGAGGTCGTCGGCAGAAATTTTTTGTTCTTCTGCCTCACCGTGCTTGAAATTTGAATCTTCTTGTGAATATTCTCTATTCATAGCATTTCTCCTTTTTACGGTAATTCCTCTGTACTATTATTGCCGGTATGATCAATCCTGCCCCTGTTGCCAAGCCGAGGATAATATAGCCGTAATCTTTTATAAAAAATGCTAACAACGCTCCTACAAAAATTAACATTCCGCCATAAAGCCATTCCTTTGAATGAAAAATACCGGTTATGCTTAGAGCAATACTGAATAATATCGCAAAGAGGAATCCAGGGTCTCCCGCACAATAATTATTGAATGCCGTACCCAGTATGCTCCAGGTCAGGCCGTGCATTACCATAATAACCACCCATACCCAGGAAATTTGTCTTTTTAGATGTGAGACAAATCCAGCCTTTTTTTCACGTTTGTTTATTAGAATCAATGTGACAAAGATGTAGCAAAGCCCAATTGCCACCGGAGGTAGAAAAACTGCCCAAACCCACTTGAAAAGCTGATTTTTTACAAGAAAATGTATAGCAGGATATGTAATCAGACAAATTATCCCCCACATAATCATAGGGTGAGTATCAGGACTAACTTGCTTGTACGTTTTCTCTATAGCCGACCGAACAAACTTAAGGTCATCGGCATCGACTTTTTGACCTTCGGGGCCTTTATGTTGCGGTTTTGGCCCTCGATTTAATTGTTCGTTTTCCATGATTATTTCTCCTTTTCTGTAAAGTACTTTATTCTATAAAGTATAATTTAACAAAACCTACCTATCTCGTCAAACTTTTTTTTAATTTTTTTTGTTTGCGGGCTATATTTCCCTCTCAGGAAAGATTTTTTGGCAAAAACGCAATTTTTCGGGTAAAAAACAGGCTGCTGAGTTGTCTTACTAATAGACAATCGATTGTTCTGAATACAGACAAGAGAAGCATATATGCTTGAAGACAGACTCCTTATATTGAAATTCAAGCGTGGCAGCCGAACGGCTTTCCAACGCATTTATGAGAAGTACGAAAGTGATTTGCGAACATTAGCTGGGAACCTGTTAGATGACAAAGCAACTGCTGAAGATATTGTTCACGATGTTTTTGCCTCTTTTGTTGAGTCAGCAAAAAGATTTAGGCTTTCGGTCAACAAAAAGCTTTTCGACTTTTATGTAGCCTGCATCTTCCAGTTTGCGAATCTGGACGCTGAGATTACCATCGAATAGATCTAGAACATTGCGCAGATATGTGAAATCTAATATGACAGCGCTATGAAATGTCTAATTGAGAAGCCTTTCTTCTTCGGCTGACATAAGAAGCTTCTTTACGTTCCTGATAGTATAAGCATTGTTTTGCTATTTCAGAACATGAATGAGGTCACTTCTGCCGATAATCACTTATCGATATTTCACATATGCAACTTTGTGATCTGTGAAAAACTCAATACCGGTTTTGCCGGCTTCGGGTATGCCAAAGCCCGACTCTTTTATTCCTCCAAATGTAAGTTGCGGCTCCTTCAATGCCGTCATCAGATTAACATGCGTCAATCCTGTTTCAGTCTGCTCCAGAAAAGTAAACGCCTTTTGCAAATTGCGTGTGTAAATTGATGACGAAAGCCCAAATTCCACATTATTTGCCACTTCAACCGCCTCTTCGAAATCCGACACTTCAATAATACTCAAAACAGGCCCGAAAATCTCTTCCTGGGCGATTCTCATATCAGCTTTAACATCCGTGAAAACTGTAGGCTCGATGAAGCAGCCCTTATCACATCCATCCGACATTATTCTCTTACCGCCAAGAGTTAGCTTTGCTCCTTCTTTTGTTCCGATATCGATACAATTCATGATTGATTCTAACTGTGCTTTACCGCATACCGGGCCCATGGTCGTTTTCTCATCCAGTCCGTTTCCGACAACGATTTTTTTTGCCCGTTCAATCAGCCGTTCAATAAATTTATCTTTGATTTTCCTGGTTACTATAACTCTGCTTGTGGAGGTACACCATTGTCCCGCACATGCGTATGCCGCTGTCACGGATGCTCCGGCAGCTGCATCCAAATCCCCATCTTCCAGAACCACAATCGGATTTTTCCCGCCCATTTCCAATTGTGTTCTTGCCATTATCTCAGAGGCCTTTTGATTTATTTTTCTACCGACAGCTATGGAACCTGTAAATGAAATCGCTTTTATTGCAGGGTTGGTTATCATTTCCTGGCCAACGGTCGATCCGCTGCCGGTAACGAAATTTATCACACCGTGCGGAAAATCAGCATCGACAAACAGTTCCACAAATTTTTGTCCCGTTCCCGGCGTCAAGCTTGCCGGCTTAAAGACACAGGTATTGCCGGCCATAAGTGCCGGGGTTACTTTTCGGCCTGGGACATTGAATGGGAAATTCCAGGGACTTATGATGCTGACCACACCTAACGGCCGCCTGAGACTGTAAGCCAGTACTCCCTCTATTGACGTTGGCATCGTTTGGCCTTTTAGCCGAAGACCTTCATTTATCTGAAACTCCATCTCTTTTATTGCCGAATTTATCTCTGCCTCTGACTCTTTTAGTGTCTTACCGTTTTCCATGGTCAGAATTTGGGCAAACTCTCCCTTACGTTTCTTCATTCCTTCAAGAACTTTTTTGAAATATTCAGCTCTTTTGTAAACTGACATTACACTCCAGCTTTCATATGCCTTTGCCGCCGCCTCTATCGCGGTCCTGGCATCGGCGTGTGTTGAAGCAGGCCAAATACCTGTTACTTCTTCCAGGTTTGCAGGATTCAGTTGCTCGAATGTCTGCCCATCGGACGAAGCTGTCCACCGGCCGTTTATATAATTCTTAAACTCCTTTGCCATGTTCATATAACCTTTTTATAAAACAAAAATGTTCTACTTCAATTGATTTAATCTCTCTACTCGGGAATAATTATTTGATTTTTGCCAACTTTATCTCAATACGCATTTTTATATATCTGTTTGGCGTCATCGAGGCTTATTTCTCTTGGATTATTATTCAACAGTCTTGTAACTTTCATTGCAGCAGTCGCCATATCATATATCGCATCAGCAGGTATATTCAAGTCCCGCATTCGTGATGTAATCCCGACGTCCCTGGATAGTTGAACAACGGCTTCGACAGAATGCTGTGCCGCTTCGTTTAGAGATAAGCCTGTAATATCCTCGCCCAGGGCAGATGCTATCTTTGCATACTTCTCTGGATTTGCCGGCAGGTTAAACTTCATTACATAGGGCAAAAGCAATGAATTCGCAATCCCATGCGGAACGTCAAATGTGCCTCCGAGAGGGTATGCCAGTGCGTGTACGCCAGCAGTATTAACTGGCCCCAAACACATTCCTCCATATAAACTTGCCAAGGACATATTGTACCTTGCTTCGATATCTTTGCCGTTACTGACAGCCTTTCGCAGGTTTGTCCCGACCAGGCGAATAGACTCCAGTGCAAATGTATCAACAAACGGCTGCGAATACTTATTCGTATATGCTTCTATCGAGTGTGTCAGAGCGTCAATACCGGTGTAGGCGGTTATATTTGCCGGCAGGGAGGTCATCAATTCCGGGTCTATCAGAGCCACATTCGGATACAATTTACCGCTGACTATCCCCTTTTTGAGATGCTCTTTCTTGTCAGACAGAACAGCAATCGGTGTTGCTTCGCTGCCGGTTCCAGCTGTAGTTGGTATCAGTATCGTATTCATTCCGGCTTCAGGAATTTTATCTATCCCGAGATAATCTGAAACATCACCGCCGTTTGTAAGCAGGATCGAAACAACTTTTGTGATATCAAGCGAACTTCCACCGCCTAAGCCTATTAATACGTCATAGCTTTTGGCTTTTGCAACCTCGAGACAGTCATAAACGATTTCGATTCTTGGATCGGGTTCTACCTTGTCGAAACAGCCAACTTCTATATTTTCATTTTCTAATACAGCTTTTATGCGTTCATAGATACCGGCTTTAACGATTCCGGCATCGGTGACAATCAGGGGTTTGTTTTTGCCTGACTGTTGTATAATCCCTGGTAACTTGTTTAGAGCACCGATCCCCATTATCAACCGACCGGGCATTTGAAAATGCAATACTTTTTTCACTTTTTTACTCCCATTTTTTCCCAGAATCTCCAGTTCCTCAAGCTTATAACTGTTTTCTGCAATCTCTGCAATAATTTTTAGCAAACCTGAACTCGTAATT
>JAFGRL010000125.1 GCA_016935195.1 Sedimentisphaerales bacterium | reverse complement strand
GGCCAGACTCCATAGATAAGACAAAGCCAGCGAAAATCTCAGCAGGTAAGATGTAATGCTGCAGCAGCGTTTATACCCCCCTGCCACAACTCATTTAGCCGTTTGACGGCCTGATATGTATCGAAAACTTCCAGTCTGATATTAAGCGCACTCAAACCGCTGTGCACATCTTGGTCAACCTTCATTAAGCCTGATGTCCCACAGCCGACGATTAAAATCGAGGGTTTAGCTGCAATGACCGACTTTATATCGCCGACAGACAATAAATGACCTTCTGCTCTCCACCAGTTGGCTTTGACGAGCCCATCGACGATAATGACATCTCTGTGGTAAGCTTTGCCATCTATAACAATTTCTCCGAACTGGTACGAATCAATCCGCATCCGAAATGAGCTTACACTTGCTATTTTTAATAGATTTCTCTTCGGGGCTCTGTGCTTTGCTTCCTGTACTGCTGTCGTATCTTGTATCTCGCATCCCGTATATAGTACCTCGCAATAGCATAAAACTTAAAGATTAAAGCATAAAATTCAAAATTCTTTTTATCAGCCAGGCTACCCTGCTTCGCTAAAGCTATGCGGTGGCGTGAAAAAGCCAGATTCTTTTTGACGGCAGGTGGCAATGAAGCAATCTTTCCGTATCTAAGAACTTTTTGCAGATAGCTTGAAAATTGAGGCATCATTATATCAATCTGGAAAATCTAACCTTACAACGCCACAGATTCAGCTAAACTTGATAAAAGTCTAATTCAGCCTTTGCTCTTCGCCAGAAGGGCAAAAACAGCAGTCCAAAGGTGCTATCTTCGGGCTGTTCTGCTTGTCAGATGTATTCAAGTGTCCACTTCTGTGGAAACTGCCTCCGCATTTTGTCTTCAAATCGGATTCGGAACTTAAAGAAAAGAATACCTAAGTATCTTAGGTATTACCTCAGGGTGGGGCTTGGCTTTCGCTTCCACGCCTGCTCAGGATTTCTACAGGGTAACATTTCTATGAAGTAATACCAATCATGAGATAAAAGTTCTTCGAGAAATAATTATAAGCTGCACCTGACAAACACGCTTCCAGAGATGACATTTCCAGTTGTTTTTTCACTTTGCTATATGTTTTCAAGGGCTTATTACCCCAAATACACAAGTAATTAACTCAAACTGACCGATTTAGCGTTAAAAATTGACGTAACCATTTATTTAACAATATGTTCTGTAACACAAAAAGTTCAATAAAAACAGTCATCCGCCGCAGGCGGATTCTCCGTCAGGAGTCCTCCGTAAGGAGTCCCAAGGACTTAGGACCACAATTTTGCATTTTACGTTTTGATTTTTGCATTCTCAAACTGGCCACCTGCTGCGACGAGCGCAGCACGGCGAGCGAGCGACAGCACGGCGAGTCGGTCAGTTTGAGTAATTAATCAACTTGAAAAAAATCACTGTGCAGATTTGCCAGTAATCGGTAACTATGTTACATTAGCACCTTAAAAATGGTATGGAGTATGGAATTGGGACAGACGCTTGTTTACAAAATACTCACCGACCACCTGGCCGAAGGTAAGCTTGTCAGCGGCAAGGAAATTGGAATCCGCATTGACCAGACTCTTACACAGGATGCTACCGGCACTACGGCCTTTTTGCTGTTTGAGTCTATGGGAGCCGAGCGGGTTAAAACCCAGCTTTCGGTCAGTTATGTCGATCACAACATGGCAGGTTTCGGACCGGAAAACCACAATGACCATTTGTATCTTCAATCCATAGCAACAAAAAGCGGCTGTTTTCATTCTCGGCCCGGCAACGGTATATGTCACCAGGTTCATCTTGAAAGATTTGCCAAGCCTGGTGCTACTTTGCTGGGCAGCGACTCACACACACCCACTGCCGGCGGTATTGCAAGCCTTGCCATTGGGGCAGGCGGCCTGGACGTTGCAGCAGCAATGGCAGGCGGGCCGTTCTATTTAAAATGCCCGAAAGTTCTGGGCGTTAAATTATCAGGAGAATTGCCACAGTGGGTTAGTGCAAAAGATGTTATTTTGAAATTGCTGAGCATCCTCACAACGAAAGGCAATGTCGGCTGGGCAATCGAGTATTTTGGTGATGGTGTTGCGTCGCTTAGGGTGCCTCAGCGTGCGACTATAACCAATATGGGTGCTGAGCTTGGAGTTACAATAAGTATTTTTCCAAGCGATGAACAAACAAGAAAGTTCCTCGCTGCTTATGGCCGGCAGGATAATTACCAGCCTTTGCAGGCTGACGTCGGTGCGAGATATGACCGTGTAATCAAAATGGACCTTTGCCAATTAGGGCCTCTGGCGGCATGTCCATCATCACCGGATAATGTCAAAACCGTCACAGAAATAGCTGGTACTAAAGTAGGACAGGTAGTAATAGGAAGCTGCACGAACTCCAGCTTCACCGATCTTATGACGGTTGCACATGTGCTAAGAGGCAGAAAAATAAGTAACAAGGTAGAACTTGCAATAGCTCCAGGCAGCAGAGAAGTGCTCAATGTTCTTGCAAGCAACGGTGCCTTATCTGATATGATTTTTTCCGGAGCAAGAATTCTGGACTCGGCCTGTGGGCCTTGTATTGGTCAGGGATTTTCACCTGCTGACGGTGCTGTCAGCCTTAGAACATTTAACAGGAACTTTTCCGGCCGAAGCGGCACCAAAGACGATAGGGTTTATTTAGTTAGCCCTGAGACAGCGGCTGCATCTGCAATAACAGGACAAATCACCGACCCCCGAGAATTGGCTGAATCTCTCGATATAGAGTATCCGAAAGTCGAATTACCATCAAAATTTGTCATTGATGACAGTATGATTGATAAGCCGATTAGTGAACAAGATGCCAGGAAAGCGGAAGTTTTGCGAGCACCGACTATCATTGTTCCACAGATGCCTGCAGCCTTGCCGAAAAAATTACAGGCCAAAGTGCTGATTAAATGCGGCGATAAAATCACTACGGATCATATTATGCCGGCAGGCAAATTTCTCAAGCTGCGCTCGAATGTTCCGGAATATGCGAAGGTGGTTTTTAATTGTTTTAACGAGCAAACAAGGCCAACCTTTGCCCAGCGGGCACTGCAGCTAAAACAAAAAGGTATTGCTGGTGTAATTGTAGCTGGCCAAAGCTACGGTCAGGGTTCGTCAAGAGAACATGCCGCACTTTGTCCGATGTATCTGGGAGTGCGATTAGTTATTGCAAAAAGCATTGAGCGAATTCACAAGGCCAATCTGATTAATTTCTGCATAGTGCCTGCTGAGTTTTCTGCGCCGGACGATTACAAAAGAATCAAAGCCCAGGATGAGCTGGAAATCGATAATCTACCTGAAGCCTTGAGAGACGCCGATGAAATTAAGATTATTAACCGTACCGGCTCATTCGAATTTTCTGTAAAGCTCGTACTTTCCGAAAGAGAGCGTGAAATTCTGCTTTCAGCAGGATTGCTTAACTATATTCGCAAGCAATTAGGAACTTAAACTGATTGATGAACGAAAAAGTAATTTCGATTTTCGGTTCCGGCAGAGCCGGAAAAGATGATTACTCATTTTTGCTCGCTTACCAAATTGGAAAGTTGTTGGCTGAGGCTGGCTTTACAATCGCCAACGGTGGTTACGGCGGGACAATGCTGGCTTCGGCCAAAGGAGCGTCCGAGGTTGGTGGCAAAATTATCGGTGTTACCTGCACGGCATTTGACGGCAGAGCCAACGAATATGTAACCAAGGAAATTGTCAGTAAATCGCTTGACGAAAGACTGCATAACTTAATTAAGCTGGCAGAGGGATATGTTGTTCTGCCGGGCGGTACCGGCACTTTGCTTGAATTGGCTTTTGTCTGGGAATTAAAAAACAAGGGATTTATTAAATCAGACAAATCGATTATATTGGTGGGCGGATTCTGGAAGCCTGTGATTGATTTGGTTTCCAAAGACGACCCGGCAAGTGCAAAGTGTGTATCTTTTGCAGCAGAAGCGGAAGAAGTTGTAGGATTACTCTCAGGAATGAATACAAGTGATGATTAGGAATCAGTCATATTTGAAAGCATTTGCTCTGTCTGTAATGTTTATCAGCAGTCTATCGGTAACGTTTGCAGCAGGCAGTCGCGAGAACAAAATACTTGCCCCTGATGGGATGTTACTGGCCGGCGTTGATGGTAAGGTTATTCCGCCGGATACTCCTTCAGACAAATGGTTTTTTGAATTTGATATTTCTAATCACCAGGGATTTAGCCCTGTTTTGAAGGGAGCGAAGTTCGAACTTTTACCCTGTCCCGCTCTGGAAAAAACCGAATCAGATGCAAACAGCCGAGGCGATATGACATACAAGCTCTGGGGTATAGTTACAAGATACAAAGAACGAAATTATATATTCACAGACTACGTTTTGCCTGTCAGGAGTAGTAAAATCCAGGAACCCAACGAACCAGGCAAATCAGTTCAGTCAACGAACGTGCTCATTAACGAGCCGAATGATGAATTACTTGTGCCGAAGCAAATTGTAGATAGGCTTCAAACGCCAAGAATCGCTCGGTCAAGTCAATCATCAGCAAAAGGACTAAACGTTAAGCAGAATTTCGTTCTGTTTGATAAAGGTGGTTTTATCACCCGTCAGGAAAAAGAATTTGTGTTCGTTCAACACGGCCTTGGGAGAAACACAGAGGTAATGGCAGATTTAATCGGCCCGGAAGTATCCGAAAACCAGAAATGGCTTTGGCTATTGCCCTGTGGAGCACTTGAGCGTGCTGAAATTGAACAATCAGGACATCCCGAGCCTCTTCGATTCAAGATTGCTGGAATAGTTACACAATACAAAGGTCAATATTATCTGCTGCTCCAACGCGCTACGCTCGCCTATAGTAACGAGAACTTCTTCTATTGAAATCTCCTGGATTTCTAAAGGAAAAAACCGACATTGGTTAAAGAACTAAATCAGCTCATTATTTCATCGTCCGAGCCGGGCTTTGAAGAAAAAATCAACAATCTTCGCAATAAACTCTCTTTTGCAGGGTATATAAGCTCACATCCTGAGGTGGTTAAACAGGTAACAGATATAGTAGGAGATGTTGCCTTTCGAGGCGATGAAGCGGTAGCCGGATATACTGAGAAATTTGATAATGTAAAGTTGTCAGCCAATCAGCTCAGGATAAGTAAAGAACAGTTAAAACAGGCCCATTCTCAAATAGACAGTGAGCTGTTGAAATCTTTGCGAAGAGCAATCGATAATGTCAGAAAATATCATTCAGCAATCTTCATTGGCAGGCTTAAACATCCAGCCGGCATTAAATATACACCGCTAAAGAGGGTTGGAATCTGTGTTCCGGGTGCATCGGCACCGCTGCCAAGCACAGTAATAATGACTGCTGTGCCGGCTATGGT
>JAFGRL010000124.1 GCA_016935195.1 Sedimentisphaerales bacterium | reverse complement strand
CAGGCAACAAAGCCACTATCACATCAAGCATTACCGCCCGCGTCGAAAGGGGCTTGCTAATATGCGGTGCCGATGTAACTATCAGGGCCTCTGCCATTTACATATATTCCTTTGAAATTTGCATAATCCCATTTATCTGAATAATCAGTTTACGAACCTAATCAGGGATTTTTTTCTTTGCCCGGGCAAGGAGAACTTTGCCGGTCTTGATATATCCGGCGATTTCTATATTAGCCGGGCAAACGTAGCTGCAGCAGCCGCACTCCATACATGCAGTCATATAATATTTCTGCGCCAGATCTAAAAGATCATTCTTGACCGCATGTGCAATCCTGGTCGGATTCAAATGCTCAGGGCAGACTTCAATACACCGACCACAGCGAATGCAGGCGGTTTGGCGTCCTGCGAATTTAGCTCGGCCGATCTCTTTACGTGTCAGAACGGTGATAGCGCCGGTTGTCTTTTGAATCGGAGTTGTCAAATCGGCAATTGCTATCCCCATCATCGGCCCGCCGAGAATAACCTTAACAGCGTCATCTGTCATTTCTCCACAAAACTCTATGAGTTCATTTACAGATGTGCCTATTGGTACATAATAGTTGCCTGTCTTGTTAATACCTTCACCAGTAACTGTTACAACTCTATGTGTTAAAGGCTTCTCGAATACAACCGCCTCAGCTATAGCTGCAGCAGTTGCTACATTAAGCACCACCACGCCTATCATAGGAGGTATGCCGCCGGTGGGGACGTTTTTGTTTAAAACGGTTTCTATAAGTTGTCTTTCGCCCCCCTGAGGATATTTTGTTTTGACGGGAACAACTTCAATATCATCACCGTTGGCGTAAGTTTCCAACGCCGCGTTCATAACCTTTATCGCACTCGGCTTGTTATCTTCGATCCCCACAAACACCTTTGAACAGCCGGATGCTTTTCTGGCAAGTTTGATTCCCGCAATAATCTGGGGCGTCCACTCGAGCATAATACGATAGTCGCAGGTAATGTACGGTTCGCATTCACAGGCGTTGATAATCAGTGTCTCTTTGGGCAGTCGTGGATTCGGCTCTATCTTAACTCTCGTTGGGAACCCGGCACCGCCCATACCGACAATACCCGCCTGGCGGACAGCACCACATATCTGCTCTGCTGAAAAGCTCTCGTCGCTGAAATCTTCTGTAAATCTGCTAAAAAGTGGCTGCTTCGGTGGGTTGTTTTCAGAGTCTGCGTCTATAATTACTGCCGGACTTCGGCCGAGGACCGCATGGGACTGTAGTGAAATTTCTTTTACTTTGCCACTGACCGGCGAATGGACAGGCGACGAAACAAATGCATCGCAGTCACCGATTTTTTGCCCTGCCTTAACCTGGTCATTTTTCTTAACTATTGGCTCGCAAACAGCACCGATATGCTGGCTGAGCATCACCGCGACTTGTTTGCAGGCCCCTATCGTCTGGATTTGGCTATCACGAGTCAGATTCTTTCTGCCGGGAGGGTGAGACCCACCTCTGAATGTAAATTTGCCTCTAGTCTCGATTACCATCTTGAATTTGTAAAAAAGCCTAAGAGTATTATCGGCGAACAAATCTTTTTCTTATTAGCATCGTAAGAAATATCCAAACCGCTGTAGCTGCCGCTGCTGCCAGCAGCCCCAAAAGCTGCTGCAGAAGTCTTGTGTCACATAGACGCACCTGTGGCGAAAAATCAGGAAAACCTTTGCCGGTCCGAGCTGCCAGCCCGTTATATACCGCCAGAGTGACAATAAAAACTACCAAGGGCAGCAGAAAAGCCGTCACAACCTTGCTGACGACCGAAGGGCCATCAGCTTTGCCCAGATGCTCATAGACCTGCTGGCACTGGTGTGTTTGTTTACAGTTGTGACAAAATTTGTGATGTAACATATTTTTCGCTATTGGCTAAGATAAACCAGATTTATAATAGATATACAACAGGGTTTCAAATAAAAACCGTATAGAGAGCAGCCTATGCAAAGAAAACTGATTTTTTCCATAGCAATCTTGTTTGCCCTGCTGCCGGCCGGCTGCGCAACTAATCCCATAACAGGCCGGCAGGAACTGATGTTTTTCCCCGAGCAGCACGATGTCGAAATAGGTCGGACTTATGCACCTGAAATTGAAAAGCAGATGGGTGGCCGAATCGATGACCCTGCCCTCCAGAATTATATAGACAGTGTAGGCCAAAGAATTGCCCGCCTCAGCCACAGACCTGATTTGCCGTATCATTTCATCGCTGTCGACCATAACTCTGTTAACGCATTTGCCCTGCCCGGCGGATATGTCTATATCACCAAAGGAATGTTAGCCAAGCTTAATACTGAGGCGCAGTTAGCCGGCATATTGGCGCATGAAATTACACACATAGTTGCCAGAGACAGCTCTGCTGCTATGAGCCGGCAGATAGGAATAAACCTTGTACTTTCGACAATTACTTCAGAAAAAACCCCCCAAAACGCTCGTATGGTGGCAGATATCACAAAGCAGATTATGTCACTTCAATACAGCAGAAAAGACGAACGCCAGGCCGACCTGACAGGACTATCTTATATGACAGAAGCCGGATTCAACCCCTATGGTATGGTACAGACAATGCAAATACTGCAAGCTCAGCAGCAAATCAGGCCAATTGAATTTTTCTCAACGCATCCGGCACCGCAGAGCCGCATAGCTTATTTGACCGAAGAGATTCATTCAAAGTATTATGCCACGGTAAAATTGAAGGTCGGTACAGAACAATACCGCAGAAACGTCTTAGACCACCTGTCGAATTAAGCAGAGTAAAGCCAGCTCAAAAAACAATCTTCAGTTACATATTTGTTGCAGCTTAAATGTCTTACTTCGCCTCGCTCTTGCTCTTTTTTTTGACGCTGTTTAATTCCATGGCGCTATATCCACATTCAGGGCATTTGTCGGGGAAACCCTCGCCGAAACCGTAAAAGAAAACTGTCCCGCATTTAGGACACTTCTCGGCTCTATAAACACTCATTTCCCCGCACTTGGTACATTTAATCGCTGGGTCCGAAAGAGGAGCTCTGGGATCCCAATTCTTCTGCTTTTGCTCAAAATAATCCTTCTTGTCCATCTGGTACTCGTCTCCGCAGTCAGGATTGTTGCACTTTACCCACATCAGCTGTCCCTTAAAATGGCCGAGCCCGGAGGAGCCACCAGAAGTCATTTTGTATATAGTCCCGGCTGCAACCAGACACACAACAACAATAATTATCTTAAACACCTTCTTTTGGCCTTCTTCCATAACAAAACCTCCATATTGGTAGTATTATCAGCAACTCTTTCTGTTTATTTATACATTATTGTACGAATAGGCATTTGTCAAACTGTTAATTTTTATTATTTTTTACGTAGCTTCTGTCACTACGCCATTTAAAGAAATCCGTTCGGCTTCTCAGGTACACAGGTCTTGGCCAACAGATAAGCTGATTAACTGTCTAAAATAGGCTCCTATAACATCCATCAGAAGAAAATTTCCCTTCGATATAAATATTTCATATATTTTATTGGGGCCTGTAGAAGGTTTGATATGTTCCGCAACTTGAGATATCTGTTTTCCTATAGGGGGTACAATATGGACATAAAACAGGACAAAGCTCACATCCAACAGCTTAAGAAAGACCTCAAAGCTGCCAAGGAAAAGGATTCTCTTAACCGAGTCCTCGGCAATTACCGTTTGCTAAAGCTTGCTTTTATTATGGTCCTGCTTGCTATAACGGCAGCTTTTATCTACGGTAAATTAAACATATAAAATCGCTGTTGTGTACCTGACATAAAAGACTCAGCCTCTTGCCTGCTTCCATCATAGATGTGGCAATCACGGCCGGCACGCCTGCGGAACAGCCAGTCTCCACAGCAATCCCGATATACTAATTTGCCTGTACCCTGTGAACCGCCCCGGCTGGAGCCATAAGTGCCTCTGTTAAGCTTGACAAGGCCGATTAACTGCATAAAATCGGCGACTATGGCTAAATCACAACCAGGCAGGAGAAAAAAGAAGCAAAACCTCTTCGCAGACTTGCTGGCCTATCTTATATTGCGCATCCTTGTCGTTTTTCTAAGCATCTCAAGTATCGAATCAAATCTGAGTTTCGCCCGGTTCTTAGGCAGGCTTCTGTGGAAGTGCTATCACAGAGGTAGAAAACGAGCCCTGGAGAATCTACGGGCGAGTTTTCCTGAAAAAGATGAGCAGTGGATTTTACAAACAGGAAAACGAAGCTTCGAGCATATTGCTATGCTGGCGGTCGATGTGCTTTTTACGCCGAGATTGGTAAAGAAAAGCAACTGGCGAGACTATTCACGGTATAGAAATGCAGAAAGGGCCAAATGGCTTATGAAGGAGGCAAATGGGATGCTGATGGTTACAGGCCATTATGGCAACTTTGAGATTACAGGTTATTTGTTGGGGCTGTTTGACTTTAACATCTACAGCATAGCCAGGCCTTTGGATAACAGGTTTATAAGTAAGTACTTGTATGAAATTCGGGAGCACGCCGGCCAGAGAATCATTGACAAAAAGGGAGCATCGGAGCTGATGAGCTATATCAGCTCAAGCGGCGCAACACTGTGTTTTATCGCCGACCAGGATGCCGGCAGAAAAGGGGTATTCGTGGATTTCTTCGGCCGTAAGGCCAGTACCTATAAGAGCATAGGTCTGCTTGCCTTGACTAATAACATACCGATTGCTGTGGGCTGCGCCAGAAGGGTGGATAATCGGTTTTTCTTTGAAATCGGCGTTAATCGAATTATTTTTCCAGATGAATGGGCGGATAAAGATGAGCCGCTGGAGTGGATAACGGCAGAATACACCAGAGCTATTGAGGAATTTGTTCGGGCCGAGCCGAGCCAATATTGGTGGCTGCACCGCAGGTGGAAGCACCGCCCTAAGCAAGAAAGAAAAGCTTTGCCGGCAAAAGAAAGTTTGCCTATTTTAACTAAGAAGGCCTGAATTTTTCAATCAAAAACGCTGCATGTCAAAAAAATGGGCAAAAATTGGTGCGAAAATTGGGAAAAATTCCAAAAAAGATACAAGAAATGAACGCTTTTTGAGCAAAAGTGAACGTTTTTTGTACAACTTTTTTCAGGTACCTGCGCTTTTGATCGCGCGGAACGAGGAAAAATTAAAAGTCAAAATGCAAAATGTAAAATTACAGAAGTCGGGAGGTGGAAGGCAGAAGTCAGAGTTTGTGCAGGCTTGACGTAGGAAAATTGGCTGCGAAAAGACCCTTAGACCCAGGGACACAAAATGCACAAAAGTTGACGGAAATTGCAAAAAAAACTAACCTCTTTTGGTCAAAAAGATACAGGAAATTTATAAACAATGAATGTTTTCTTAACAAAAATGAACATATTTATACAACTTTTTTTCAGGTACATGGCTATCAACTGATCTTTTCATTCTCCGGTAAAATCCCTCGGTAGAAGTAGGTAAGCGTCCCCAGAAAAATCCCAATAAGATCGGGAGAAGATCGGTAGAAAAGAATACCTAAGTATCTTAGGTATTCCTCAGGGTTACGCTTCGCTATCTCTGCCATGCCTGCTCAGGATTTCTATAAGGGAACATTTCTACAAAGTAATACAAAAGTAATTTTATGCTTGACATTAAAGGAATACGTAAGTATCTTAGGTATTCCTTGAAATTAACATATTTGGAGGGCAAAAAGCCAGAAGTCGGGAGACAGAGGTCGGCAGGCCGTGATTTATTTATTATATTGACCATAATCTTCTGCCTTTAGATATATGACCTCTTGAAACCTTGAATTATTTATCATCTCATATTTATTTTGTTTGGTGTTCCTGAAGTATTCTTACACAGGTTTCTAGCTCTTTCTTCCGTTTTGACATTAAAGTGCCTCGACGAAACTTGGTTTTGGAGAGAATAACAGCTCGCTCAAGCGGAGTTTTGCCACTCTTATCTTTGAGCTGGCTGTCTGCTCCGTTAGCAAGCAGTATCTTTAATATGTCGGGCTGTCCGAACATTACAGCTATGTGAAGGGGAGAATGTCCTTGGTCAGTGGCAGCATTGATATCCGCCCCCTCGGCAATAAGAGCAGTAATAACATCTTCATTTTCCTCCTGACCAGCTGCTGCGAGACTAAGCGGTGTTGCGCCCTTTTGAACCCTTGCGTTTATATTTGCGCCGTTATTTATAAGAATTAACGCTACCTCTCTATGACCAAAATATGCTGCCCAGTGTAAACGAGTCTTCCACTGTTTATCTAAAACGTCAACCTCAGCTCCTTTTGATAAGAACAACTCGACTGCTTCTAATCTTCCATACCGTGTTGCAATATGCAGAGGTGTTAGTCCTGCTCCAATTCTTGCATCGAGTTTACAACCTTGGGCTAAGAATTCTTCAATTGCAGCTGTATCCCCCTCCATAGCAGCTTCATGGATATTTTTCGGTTCCTTATGACCTCTCTTGCAGCTCATTGGCAGAAGTCCACTCAAAAAGACTAAGCCAATAATCATGCAGCTTTTGAACCATCTGTTTACATTAAATAACATTTGAATCTTAATTCCATCCTTAAGATTTCTTATTTGACTATTTGGACTTACTCAACAAGAATATCGTACTTGGTAATGATAGAAAAACCTTCATAACCTATTGCCCCTAAGGCACAAAGAAAAGACAACAGTGCAACAGGACAGGTGATTTTTTCAAACTCTTTTTTCATAGATAGACTTTCGCACTATCTATAATCTGCCCAAATTCTTCTGAGACTATCTTGTAATTTTTCATTTTTCAAAGAGCTACAGAATGCTGTTATTAATATAACATTTAAGTGTCTCGTTTATCATTCTTTAAGTAGTTGATTTACGTAACCGGTCAACTTGTACAAAATCTTGCCACGTTCGTTGGGCTGGTTGTCTTTTTTGAATCCGGTTTCGCAAAGCTCACGAGTTAATTCTGAACAAAGTGCATCTACGTCTTTATTATCAAAAGGTTGCATACTTTCTACATACGGGAGGAGGCGTTTGAGTTCTGGCCTTCGTTTATCAATAACTTCCTCAAGAATCTCACGCATTTTGTTGGATAACTTGTCCATATAAGAATCCTCTTATCCACCAAAAGGATTTGCATATGCAACGGAATGAAGGGCCCATGTTGTTATAACTTCACCTGCTTCATTTAAAACAACAACTGCATTCTGCCCCCAAATTGCCATTCTACCACCGCTCTGGGCTTCCATCGCCACTGGTTTCGCAATTGCCTCTAACATTGCCCACTCTGCTACCCCTCTACCAACGTCCCGCCCTAATGCTTGAGATGCACCGTGTGGAGTATAGTAGAGTACCCTTCCCGGAAGAGTTACAGACTCCTTGCTGCTGCTTATACTCTGTCCAAACAATTTAGCCATCAGAATATTTATCTGAACAGATCTGATATAAATTCTATTATAAAGACTAAGTGCCTGAGCTTTAGCCTTTAATGCAATAGCGGCAGTGCGTGCCCTCAATTTTGCGGCTTCTCCCTGGCCTAACAGTAGATCAAGGAAACCGAAGAATTCTCCAGATGGGTCAATTTTATTAATCGGGTCATTGAGGCAATATAAATACTCATGCAGGGTCAACGGTTCCTCAAACTTGCCGAGGACGGGGTCTATGGATGTAAATATCTGCAGGTGGGGGTCGTATTGTCTGGCACGCAGGTAGTACTGTTCTATCTCGGAGTCGTAATACTGGCCGGCAAAGCCGAATGGATTCGATACTGTCACATCCAGATGGTCTGAGCCTTCGAACAGTTCGCCGAAAGGCTTGAACGTGTAGCGATTATTCACATCGCCGTTGGTATCTATAATCTGGCGGACTGAGCCTAAGCGGTCGTGCAGGTAGAAGTATCTGTCAGCTTCATAGTCGCCGTCGTGCTGGGCGATTACTTGGCTGTTGGCGTAGATATAGGTCTTTTTGATGCTCATATTATCGTCCGGGTCAAGTTCAAGCAATATGATAGGCAAATCACCAGCAATGTCAACGATGTATTTGCGTTCGCCTTGCTGCTGTTCCTCCTATTCTGTCGTCGTCATTGCGTTTATCGCAAACAGAGGCTCTTCTGCCAAAGCCATCGTAGCTGAAAGTCATATCCCCGTCGGGGTATGTAATCTTTTTCAGCCAGCCAAAGGCGTCCAGCGGCAATTGAGCAGCTTGGGTTAGAACATACCAAATCGGGTGTAAATGAAAATCAGAATTTATAACCCATACCCCAGATATATTTTACATCGGTGCTATCGGCATCCTGAGATGGTGTTGCGTCGTAATCGAAGACAACTTTAAAATTTGTAAATATCTCTTGAGTTATGTCAGCACGCAGTTCTGCTGTTGTGGTAAGGAAATAATCCGAAAATTTCTCTAAGCCGGGATAATATGTCAAGTCGTTGATAAACATCAGTTTTTGTGTCAGTTTTTTGTCAAGATGGTATCCAATCTGGCCGGAAACCTGAGAGCTGCTGTCAGTCTGGTTGTCGTATTTTTCATATAACGATGCGATACCAGCTTCGGTCGAAAAATTGAATTCTTCGGATTCCACCCATTGGTAACCACCACCTGTTCCGATTATGACCCGCCTGTCAAGTTCGGCAATACTATCTCGTTCGTATCTGCCATCAAGATAGCCAAAGAACCTTTCTGTAAAAAAGTAATCATACTTGCCTCGCATCTTCCATTCATCCTGAGACTTTTTCTTTTCTCCGGTGTCTTGGTCTTCGTATTCGTTTCTGATATAGTCGATAGTAAACAGCGAGCGGTCTTTTTCGGTACGTTTATGAAGATTAACACTGAAACTCTGAGTATCGGTGACGGAATTGCCCCGCGTACTGGTCATACCTGCTGAGATCTCACCGTGCCATGCGGGAGGAAGTTTTTCAGCGGGATTTATAGCAAGAATTGTTTCAACATCAAATTCCTGTGGTTTCAGTTTTTCATCTCCGGCTATGGCGAAACTACCTGTTGTTGATCTGACGATTCTCTGCTTAAAAACCGTTCCACCCTCAAGGTGGACTTCAACCTCCTCATTTGTGTTAAAGGTGGCGATGTTTGACAAATCTATGGAGACAGTCCCTGCAAACTCAGACTCAAAGGTTATCTTTCCATCTGCCAGAGTTTTAATTTTGCCTGTTATACGGTCGCCGTTTTTGAGATATATTTCGTCGGAGATAACAGTTGTGGTAAAAAAGACCAGACATATCTGAATTACAACAATAGTTGTTTTCATTTTTCGGCACCTTTTAATCATCAATAGTTCTTATAAATGCCCTAAACTGCATGATTTTTGATATGAACATCTGTCTGTGGAAATGGGATGGTCAGGCCGTTCTGCTCGAGAGCCAGCTTGATTTTACCGGTAAGGTCGAAATAAACATTCCAGTAGTCTGCAGCATTGACCCAGGGGCGCACGACAAAGTTCACACTGCTATCGGCCAACTCCGAAACAGCAACAACCGGCGCCGGTTCCTCAAGAACTCTTTCATCCTGTTTAAGCAATGTTTCTATGACGGTGGCGGCTTTTTTGATGTCATCCTCGTAAGAAACACCGATGACCAAATCAACTCTTCTTGTTCCATTGACAGTGTAATTGAAAACGCTCTGGCCGGTAACCTGCGCATTGGGAATAATTACGCGTACATTATCAGGTGTATTCAGGATAGTATTGAATATGTGAACTTCCTTTACCAGACCTTTTGTCCCTGCCACCTCGACGAAATCCCCTGCCTTGAAAGGCTTGAAGATAATCAGCAACACACCAGATGCAAAATTTGCCAGAGAGCCTTGCAGTGCCAGGCCGACTGCCAGACCGGCTGCACCGACAACGGCAATAAATGAAGCGGTCTGCACGCCGAGCCTTGCCAGTGCCGCTATGGCTATGAAAACGAGCAATCCGACATAGCAAAGGTTCTTTGTAAATGTTACGAGTGTTGGTTCCAATTTTGCCTTAGAGAGGCCTTTTGCGATAAGGTCTGTTAACATTCTTGCCAGCCATTTTCCCACGAAAAAGATAAGCAGAGCGGCAAGTATATTCAGGCCGTACTCGATGCCTTTTGTCGCCAGAAATTCCTTTACAGCCTCAATTGTGCCCTGAATAGTTACTGGCTCACTGCCAGTGGCTGGGGGAGACGCGTTGGCATCCTCAGCAAAGACCCCGCTGCAGGGAACAATCATCAACAAAAACAGAGCTGTAAAAAGGGCAAACCTAATTTGTCTTTTCATTTTCTTTACCTTTCAAAAGTGGTCTATATGGAACACTGCATACAGTAGCCAATGTAATAGTGCTGCTTTGTTACTGTACTGAATTGGATAGTACTCAGTTCCAACTGCCTGACATTGTACAGACAGCAAAGAGAACAGTTCAAGCTGATTGTTTTTCCACTGGTCTGTTTCGATTAGATTTGCAGACCTGAGATGTCTCCGCCTTTTTCTTTTAGCTGGTTGTAATATATCTCGAATCGTTCCTTCAGAGCAGATAGTGACTCGTTGATAGTGTCAATTTCCGACTTAAGCTTCTTGGCTTCGGCGCCAATTGCTTCGGCCACAGGGATGTCCTTTAATTTTGCAGTTATCTTTTCTATATCTTCCTGCTTGGCCATGATGGTCTCTTTGTATGCCAGAGCTGTTTTCTTCAGCTGCTCAACATTCATCCCCGCCGCCTCGGTCTTGACTTCGCTGATAGGCTTGTTTTCGTCGACCTTTTTGCCACACCCAAAAAGTGATGTCGTAAACAGACAAACGGCGCACCATAAAATGACTTTTTTGAATCGTTCCATTTTTCTCTCTCCCTTCTTAAGTTTCTAACTTGTCACGACCCCTTGTTACTTGCTATACATACCATTCAATACAATTATACATCCAGCCCCTGCAGACTATCAAGAAATTTTTTTTGGTCAATTTCTGAAAACATAAGGCCAGATAGTGTAAGGGATTATGGGAAAACTTATGGCGATTACTCTGAACTGCTCAAGGGTATTGTAAACGCAACATTCCAAGATGGACCGACAGTAAATAATGACTTCTGGATTCCGGCGTCGTTACACTATGCCGCGATAGATCGCTGCGCCGCGGCAAGCGAGTACAACCAGAACCCGCCGAATAAATCAGCAGCTTAAATATTTCAAAATACCTCAGCCCCAGGTGCCGGGGCTAAACAAAGTAGTACGGAAAGTTGACAGCCATACATTCGGTGACATTTGTTAGAATCTTCCGGACTTGACGGTTCATCAGGAGCCGGTATAATCTTTTCGAAATGTGATTTAGCGGCAGTTCTCGGCCGCTTAGATAGTCAAGATGGAGGCAGATATGATAATGGTAAAAGATTTACGGCGAAGCTTCGGGCCTCTTGTAGCAGTTGACGGTGTGTCTTTTGAGATTAACAAAGGTCAGGTACTGGGCTTTATCGGGCCAAATGGAGCGGGTAAGACCACTGTGATGAGAATACTTGCCTGTTTTCTCAGGCCCGATGGCGGCACTGCCACGATATGTGGTTATGATATTCTGAAAAATCCTGTTCAAGTGAGGCGCTGTCTTGGTTATCTGGCAGAGAATGTACCTGCCTATAATGAGATGACGGTCGGCAGGTTTCTGAACTTTGTCTGTGATGCAAGAGAAATCTCTGGCAAAAAACGCAAAATTGCACTCGACAGAATTGTTCCGGTCTGTTCAATTGAGTCGGTGTATCATCAGACTATCGAAACTCTTTCGAAAGGTTACAAACGCCGGCTGGGTCTTGCGCAAAGTCTGATTCATAATCCGGATGTTTTGATTCTTGATGAGCCGACAGACGGCCTGGATCCCAATCAGAAACACGAAATTCGAAAGCTTATAACGAATATGGCTAAAGATAAATGTATCATAGTCTCAACACACATTCTCGAGGAAGTTGAGGCCGTTTGTTCAAGGACTATCATAATTTCCAAAGGCAGGGTCCTGGCGGATTCAACTCCTGAGGATTTAAAGAGCAAGCATCAGGGAACTCTTGACGAGGTTTTTCGGAAAATTACCACAAGCAGCGTGGCTTAGAATAGCTGATGTCAATGATTTTCAGCCTTTTGCAAAGGCATATTTATCGATAAGGATAATATAAATGAATGGTTTTCTTGCGGTATCTAAAAGAGAGTTGAAGTCTTATTTCACCACCCCTATTGCATACGTATTTCTTGTAGTGTTTTTGTTTTTCTTAGGGTATCTGACGTTCAAGCAGGGATTTTTTGAGGCTCGGCAGGCTGATATGAGGCTGTTTTTTATGAACATGCCTTTAATGTTTATATTCTTAGTGCCGGCAACAGCGATGCGGCTATGGGCCGAAGAGAGAAAAACCGGCTCCATTGAATTGCTGCTGACACTGCCTATAACGGTAACACAGGCGGTGTTAGGCAAATTCTTTGCAGCCTGGCTTTTCCTTGCAATCGCACTTGCTCTTACTTTCCCGATGGTAATTACCGTCTGCTACCTCGGCATTCCCGACAACGGTTTGATAATCACCGGCTACTTGAGCAGTCTGCTGATGGCGGGGGGGTTTCTTGCGGTGGGCAGCTTTTTCTCGGCTCTGAGCAAGAACCAGGTCATAAGTTTTGTGCTCTCTGTCGTCGCCTGTGCGATACTTGTATTTGCCGGGATGCCCACTACTTTGGACTACTGCACCACGTTTATGCCTGCAGGTCTCGTATCAGCAGTCGAAGGTATGAGCTTTCTGGCACATTACGAGTCGCTGCAAAGAGGTGTGGTCGAGTTTAAGGATATTTCATACTTTATATTATTGATTATTGGCTGGATTGCTGCGAGCATTATTGTTCTGGATGAAAGGAAGGCCTGCTAATGAGCACAACAGTGCGAACGGTTCTCGGTGTCTGTTGTATCCTGGTGATCACTTTTTGCGCAATAAGCATCTGTCAAAATGTAGGAAAGAACTTAAAAGCCGATGTAACCGAGAAGAAACTCTATACACTTTCGGATGGAACAAAGGCTATTCTTGATAAACTCACCGAGCCTGTCAGGGTAAAGCTTTACTATGCCAAGACTGCAGCTTTGAAAGGGCCGGATCAAATTCGTTACTTCAATAATTATTATCAGTTCGTCAAAGCTTTGCTTGAAGAGTATACTGCCGCAGCCAAAGGTATGATAGATTTTCAGATAATAGACCCGAGGCCCTACTCCGACCAGGAAGTCGATGCCCTTCGTTATGGTCTTAAGAGATTCCCGATAACCGAAGAAGAAAGTTTCTTTTTCGGTCTTGTTGTGCAAACGCATTTCGGTGTGGAAAAGGTCATTCCGTTTTTTTCGCCGCAGCGACAGAACTTTGTTGAGTACGATATAAGCTATCTGATAGATACCGCAATAACACGCCAGAAGACAAAAATCGGCATCCTCAGCTCCCTGCCCGTTACCGGCGATGATATAAACAGATATATGATGATGCAGGGCCAAAGGCCTCGTCCTGCCTGGACATTCGTAGAGCAATTGCGGCAGCAATTTGAGGTACAAAGGATACCGACAGACGCAAACGAAATTAAAGATGTCGATATTCTTCTTGTTATCCATCCCAAGCAGTTGCCTGAGCAGACATTGTTTGGCATAGACCAGTTTATACTTAAGGGCCGAAGAACCATCGTATGTATCGATCCTTACTGTTTCTTAGATCAGCAAAGTCCAATGGCTATGCAGGCCCCTTCATCATTATCTTCACAGAGTTCCAATCTAAAGAAGCTGTTAAATGCCTGGGGTCTTGAAATGCCGGAGAATACTTTCGCCGGAGACCGGAATTTGGCAATGCTGGGTTCGTTAAGCTCAAACCAGATGCCGGAAAAAATTATCGGCTTTTTGGGCTTAAACAGGTCCTGTTTTAACAGCAACAGCCCTGTTACCGCCGAGCTCAACCAGGTCAGAGTTCTTTTTGGCGGTGTTTTGCGTCAGTTGGCTGAGCCTAATGCGAAAAGCAGCATAAAACAGATTGAGCGGATACCTCTTATCACCACAACCGACACAGGCAACAGTTGGACGATAGATAATCCCTTTGAGTTAAAGATGCTGAATCCCTCAGAGCTTATGGAAAAGTTTACCCCGGGTAACAAGCCGGTAGTAATGGGATATCTTCTGACAGGCAAATTCAAAAGCGCATTTCCGGAAGGTATTGAAATCGAGCAAAAGCAATATGGGCGCCAACCTGCCGATCCAAACAAAAATAACGCTGTAGCAAAACATATTACAGGGCTGACCGAATCAACCGGGGATTGTGCTGTTGCGGTGTTTTCGGACGTGGACTTTATATCAGATTTGGTTGCCTATCAGAATGCGTTCTTTGGCAAAATTATTGTCGGCGACAATAGTGCGTTAATGCTCAATACCATCGACAGCCTAAGAGGCTCAAGCGACCTGATTTCTATTCGGTCACGCGGAAGTTTCGAACGGCCTTTTACCGTTATTGAAGAAATCGAAAAACAAGCCCAGGCCGAGACTGCCGAAGAGGAAGCTGGTATAAATGCACAAATTCGCGGCTTCCAGGAGGAACTTAACAACCTTTTGAGCACGGCAAAAGAAGGTCAGGAAGAAATTATCGGCAGCAAGATTGTGCAGCAGAGAAAGGACCTGGAATTAAAGATACGCCAGGCTCAAGGCCGGCTTCGAGAAGTCAAGATGAAAAGACGTGAGCAAATCGAACACCTTGGCAATAGTCTGCGTAGTCTGAATATGCTTCTTGCTCCGGCAATCATATTGGCAATTGCCATAGTCCTCGGTCTTCATCGCAGGCTGAGAAGAAGACACTATATTAGTCATGCAAGTGATGCTTAAAGTTCAGTTTTATCTAAAAGTTAGCAGGAGTTGAGAAATGACTAACAGACAGCTTATGGTTTTAGGACTTATTGCAGCTTGTGCTGTCATATGCGCAATAGCCTTGTCATATATTTCAAATATGCCGACTACCGAGCCCAACGTTCCGATGTATCTTATCCAGGGCCTTGCTCCTGAAGATATATATACAATAGTTTTAGGCTCCGGCGATGACGAAGTGATACTAAAGCGGCAGCAGGGCCGCTTCGTTGTAGCCAGCAAAGACAATTATCCAGCCATAACCAGTGAAGTAAACAGACTCATTTCAGCATGTCTCGATATAAAAACCGTCGAATTCTACACAGATGACAAACAGAACTTTAAGGCTCTTGGCCTAACCGAGGAAGATGCAGGAAATGTCATCAAATTCCTAAAACCTGATTCTTCACCGCTTACAGGAGTCATCATTGGAAACAACAAAAAACAAGGTCAGGGTACGTTTGTCAGATTAATTTCAAGTGATAAGGTTTATGTAGCGGCACAGAATCCCAGGATAAAGGGCTGGGTTCTTAACTATATCGACCAGCAACTGCTTTCTTTGGGCCGTGAAGATATCGAGTCGGTTACCGTAAGAGCTCCAAACGAAGTTTACACACTAAGAATAAATCAGGAAGATATTGTTCTTGAAGATATCCCTGCTGAAAAAAAGTTAAAAGACAAATTTTATGAGCGTGTCTTCGAGGCACTAACGAGTCTGAGTTTCACAGATGTTATGAGTACCTCGAGTGCAAACGACCTTGATTTCACCAGTCAATTTGTCTGCAGACTGAAGGATTCGACCGTTTACACACTGAATATCGCTGAAAAAGCAGAAAAGACTTATATCATCTGCAAGGCAGAATTTGCGGACGGAAATATCGCCGTAGAAGGACAAACTTTCGAATCGCACGAACAAGCCCAAAAGGCTGATGCAAAGCTGCTGGCAAGTAATAAAGCCAGGGAGTTCTCGGCTAAACATCAAGGCTGGGTCTATGAGATTGCAAGTTATAAAGCTGAAAATTTAACAAAAAAACTCTCTGAACTGACAGAGGACAAATAAAAAATTTCTTAAGAAGAGGGCGTGAAATAAACTGCAGTTTAGTCGTAGTCAAGGTTGTCTTTCCAAAAAAGGTGTTCAAGTGACAGCAATTATAACCTATTGTATATCAATGTGTCGCGCCCGTAGCTCAATTGGATAGAGTCGCGGACTTCGAATCCGAAGGTTGCAGGTTCGAGTCCTGCCGGGCGCGTTCAAGACCAGATAGGGACATCTGGTCTTT
>JAFGRL010000123.1 GCA_016935195.1 Sedimentisphaerales bacterium | reverse complement strand
TCCGACCCCTCAATTGCTTGCGAAGGGGTGCAGAGGAAAAAATACTTGGTTAGTAAAATGCGTGAGATAAAAATTGTTCAGATAAAATAAAAAAAACTCGCTGACAGGCTCCGGTTCATAGGATTGCCACGCACACATTAGGTGTCTTTGCAATGACATCCTTTCAACAGGGCATTAGGTTTTATTCGCATTCTGGTTCAGTGCTGAGCGGATAATTTTGGCACGAAGTGCATCTCTGTGTGTGGGGTCCAAAGATTTGCCATAGTTTAGCTGCAGGTGTGCCGGCTGTGTGAGCATAAATAATCTGTTTATGGTCCTTATGGAAAAGGCTTCGGAATCGGTTGTTTTTTGGCGTCCCCTTTTTCCGGCAAAAAGTCTGTCTATCGCCGGAATATGAACCCCCATGTTTGTGCGAATGTTAAGGCCGAGGCGAAGATGGCTTAACAAAAACAGCGCCTCCTGAGAGCTTATTAAGCGGGCGTTTTTCAATAAAGCCATCGCGCGCGAGATTTTATCGTCAAGAATGTCAGCCTGATTTGAAAGCAATTGTTTTCTGGCTGCATTTTCATATTCAACTATTTCGGGAATTATCATATCCTCAAACTGATGCACTATATCAGTTTCTGATACGCCGAGTGTGGCGTGATTTGAAAGTTGATAAAAATCGCCTGCTGCTTCGGTACCCTCACCGAAAAGTCCTCGCACGGCCAGGTTCATATCCTTTGCTGCGTTGAGAAACTTTTCAATCTGGCCTGTAATTTTCAATGCCGGCAGGTGAAGCATTACCGATACTCTTATCCCTGTACCAAGATTGGTAGGGCATGCGGTAAGATAGCCATAACGAGAACTAAAGGCAAATTCGACCTTCTTTTCTATCATATTATCGATACGGTTTATATGTTCGGCGCACTTGCTTAACTGCGAACCGCCTTTTAGAACCTGGATTCGCAGATGGTCTTCTTCATTGATCATCGCAGTGAAAAATTCCCCCTGTGCAATCACAACACCTCTTGGTCCTTTACCGAAAGCGTGATGTCTGCTTATAAGGTGCCGTTCTACCATAAAGTGCCTGTCAAGTGCAGGTGCCTTGTCCACACTGATGTAAAATATCTTCTCCCCGAGCTGAAGTGACATAATCACATCTCTAAGATTTTCGAGTATCTCTGATTTCTCTTTGACAGTGCAGCGGGTTAGAAACTTATGGCCGGCCAGGTTCCTGGCAAGACGAATTCGAGAGGAGATGACGACATCAGCCAATGGGCCGGAACCGCTGAACCACTCGTTTATGTCATTGCTTATATCTGTCAGTTTCATATCAGTGCATCCGGCATTGTTTTTTCTATTTTTTGCTTTGTTGGTTTATTGTATCTCGAAGCTTAGCAGCACGTTCGTAATCTTCTGCTTTTACGGCCTGGTTTAGCTCTCTTTGCAGCCGAAAAATCTCAACCTGGTTTTTTATGTCCTGCGGTGCCTTTGCAGGGATTTTCCCGCAATGGACTGTTTTGCCGTTGTGAGCCATTTTTATAAGAGGTAAAAGCTGTTTTTCAAATACTACGTAATCGTATGGGCATCCCAGAAGCGAATCCTTTCTATACTGTTTAAGTGTCATACCACAGTTAGGGCATTTAATTTTACGCTCCGAGGCACCATAAAGCTGTTCATCGGATGGTTGAGATTCAAGTAAACTGCTTAGCAAATCATTCAGCGGCACATTGGTCTTAACTGCTATACCCTGTTCGGCTGCGCAGGCCTCGCAAAGGTGCATCTCACTGCGCTGGCCGTCTGATATTTCGGTCAGATGGATAGTCGCTTCATTTTTTTTACATATCTGGCACTGCATATTTCGAAACCTACCTTCTATTATATAGAATCCTGTCTCCAGAGCACAATAATTTAACAAATCCGACGCAACAAATTATAAAAGATAAAACCCCGTTAGGGCAGAATATCCTCTTTATCGGCATATTCAAAAAGCTGCTGCAGAGACAATCTGCTCATCGAGTGAACTTTGCCGAGCACCCCGGCTCTTCAAAAACCCTTACAGCTTCGAGAGTTATTCCAGCCGGCAGTTCAGGCTCAAGTCTTTCATATATATATTTTGCTATCGCTTCAGCCGAAGAACTGTTTTCTCTAAAATAGTCAATGCTCTCAAGTGGTGCTTTTTCCAAATCAGCGGTAACACCGTTAATTGCTGTCTTTAGCCGGCCAAAATCCATCACAAGCCCCATCCTGTTGAGCTTATTGCTACAGACATCGGCGATAACCAGCCAATCGTGGCTGTGAAGAGGCTCTTTACTGCCATCAGTTAAAGTCAACTGATGTGAAGCCTTAAAGTGAGTTTCAACACTTATTGTAAACAAAACACAACTCAGCTCTTTCTTAAATGCTATTTTGTCTTAGGGATTGTCTGATACTGATTTTAATCGTTGTTGCAGCTTTTTATAAATAGCCTTGGGTATCAGGTTTGACACATCGCCTCCAAGAGAAGCAACCTCACGAATCATAGTTGATGTGGTAAAGCCGTACTGCTCACTGGTCATAACAAAGACGGTTTCTATGCCAGCCACAGCCCTGTTGGTCATAGCGAGCTGGAATTCATAAGCAACGTCGGTAAGGCTTCGCAGGCCCCGCAGAATGACGTCGGCTTTCTTTTTGGCAGCATATTCAACCGTCAAGCCGTCAAAGCTCTCAACCAAAACGCCCGGGATATCTGCTGTCAGTTCGGCTATCATCTCGACCCGCTCTTGGGGAGTAAAAAGCGGGTTTTTAATGGGGCTTCGTCCGACTGCCACTATCAGCTCGTCAAAAAGCTTTATACTACGGCCGATTACATCGAGATGTCCGTTTGTAATCGGGTCAAATGACCCCGGAAAAATTGCTCTTATCATTTTTTTTCTCATTTTACAACACCTTCTTACATCAGCCCGATTATAAGGCAAATGGCTCAGTGGTCAACCACCTTGGTTTCTGTGAAAAACCAAGGAATGAATTTATAATCAAAGCTAAGTGATATCGGCAACGCTTTCTTTTCCTTCTTTTATTAGTGTTACCGGTATATCGAGCCAGAAAGTTGAGCCTTTTCCGGGCTCACTTTGCATGCCGACGGTCCCTGCTAAAAGAGCCGAAAGCTCTTGGCAGATAGCAAGCCCAAGGCCGCTGCCGGGACTTTGACGAGTTATCGAACCATCGAGCTGGCGGAACTTTTCGAACAGTTTTTCTTGGTCAGCCTCGGCAATGCCCGGCCCTGTATCACAAACTGATATCCGGACGGTTTTTTCATCGAGCATCTTTGCGTTTATCTCAACTCGTCCTGACTCGGGTGTAAATTTAACTGCGTTACTCAGAAAATTGTACATGACCTGCCGAACTTTACCAACATCTGTAGTAAGAGTCGGGATATTTTTATCTATGACCGATTTGACTTTGATTTTCTTATTTCTTGTTATCGCTGCAAATGAGCCGACAATCTCTTTACAGAGTTGGACTAAAGAGGCCTGTTCGATGTGCAGTTCCATTTTACCAGCCTCGGTCTTTGCAAGATCCAAAAGGTCATTGACCATATTCAGCAGGTTCTTGCCGCTGGCTATTATATTCTCGGCGTAGCGCTGGCCTTTTTCTTTTGCAAGAAGCCCCGGTTTTTCACGAAGTATCTCTGCAAAGCCAAGAATACCATTCAAAGGAGTTCGAAACTCATGTGAGACATTGGCCAAAAATTCACTCTTTATTTTGTTTGCCTTGAAAAGTTCGATGTTTCGCTGCGAAAGCTCTGCAATCTTATCATCAAGCTGTTTATTTGCCTGGCGAAGTTTTTCTTGCGTTGCCTCAAGGCTGTCGAGCATATGATTGAAGGCCTCAGCGAGCTTTTCGTATTCGTCGCGGGTTTTTATTGCGCTTCTGACCTTGAGGTTGCCCTCTGCAACATTATTTGCAAGCGCCCGCAGTTGTCGAACAGGCCGCAGGATTACCCGCTGTGTAATCCAGTAAAAGGCAACGATTGCCCCGGCACCGGCAATAAGAAATGCCGCTATTAACCAGACTCGAGTTAAGAGGATAGTCTTGCTGATTTCGTCTGCAGAACGGCTAACAACCAGCGCACCGACAGGCTCATTTAGAGAAAATGCACTTGCCGAACCTTGCCGGTTGTGGCAGTCCATACAACTCTCGGAAGCCCTAAAAATTTTTATGTAGTTGCTTTTTAAAACTTTCCCGTCCCTGATGAAAAAAATATTATCATCTCTGGTCCGGTTAGCTTTTAGAGATTCTATTGTTTTTCTTTGCTTTTCACTAAGAGCTTCGAGCTCTTTAACGTTATCTTCCGTGAGCCGAATCCATCGCAGTTGACGGTCGATATCGCTAAGTGCTTTGCCGGTTTGATCAAGTGCGGCAGGGGCGGCCTCGGCTGTGTCATTTAGTTTGAAATGCTGACGAAGCAGCATTTGTGCTCTGGCCCGGCCGGCATAGAGCGACGCATTTATGGTGAGTTTTCCCATCCACATATAAGCCACAAGCAGTGTTACCAGAAGGATAAACAAAACTGCTGCTGCAAATGCAAACCTGCATTTTTCCGCGAGCGAAAGAGGCGAAAGATGCAGAAACACCAAAACCCTATGCCAAATTTTTGTTATATACTTAGGCATTGCAATAAAATCAGGGGACAGCTACTGCTGTCCCCCAAACATTTCGCTACCAAGACCACTTCGCCTTTATATTGTCAATATATACTGCCCCCTCTCGACAGTTAAACATAAGGCCATCAAATGCTGTTCTTTTTGCATTAAGTGAACCTGCTGCATCGGCAATATTTTGGCCGTTTGCTGTAACCGAATAAGAGGCTTTATCAAAATCGATATCGATACCCAAAGTTGTCCAGGTATTTTCAGGGATATTGTGGTTTGTAGCAACCATCTTACCGGTTTTTCCTGCCAAGAGTTTGCCATTTTCATCAACGCTGATTTGAATGCTGCTGTCCCTAACGCCGCGACCTGCCATCGTACTTACATTTATGGCTGCGGAAGCTTTTCTGTAACAGTCAAAGGTTATTATTAACTTGCCATTTGAGACAAGCTCGTCAGGCCAGTCACGCCCTGTTCTTCTAATGATAGTCAGTGCTCCGCCGGTATTGTCTAAATAAACGCCCATACCTTTGCCGGCAATCTTGGCCAAGTCAACCAAGGCAGGGCTGGTAGCGGTATCTTCAGTAAGTGGACCGGCCCAGCCGGGGGAGCTGTTTTTGCTGGCGTAATAACGAGGGTCTCCAATGAAGTATCTTTTGCCGACCCCCCTAAAGTCGACGTAACCGGTTTTTTCCAGTGGCTTGCAGGTATCAAAGTCCTGCTCGATATACCCTGTGCTGCCATACTTGGCGAGGTTTTCTTTTAGCTGCTTTATTCTCTGGTTTTTGGGATATGTGCTGTCGCGATTGACGGCGTCATAGTAACCATCTGCGGCTTCGATATATGTTCTGGCTCTGGTTATTAGTTTTACATTGTGGCTGCTTTGGCTTATGACTTTGCGGATTTCTTCATAAGGAGTAACGCCGAGTTCGCCGTCACCCCATGTAAGATAACCTTCTTTGCTGAAATCATAAGCGCCCATACTTCCTGCCATCCATGCCCTGACAATCAAAACATTTATTAAGTCTTCTTTTATCCAGGTGCGCCAGTCAATTTTCATATTGCCGAACGGCGGGCCAAAATAGTCGCCGCCCTGAGTGTTGATGGCTATTTTTATGCCGGGTTGGATTTCGTTTAAGGCAGCTTTCATTTCTCTTAGGAACTGGGTGAGGTATTCTCCTCGAAGTGCCCGCCATTTTTCGAGGGCTTCGGCCTTCTGGTTGAAATTCGGGTCTTTATAGTCAAATCTTTGGTCTGTGAGTATATCTATGCCATAACGTTTTTTGTACTCATCCACAATAACCGGATTAAAACCATATTGGTCGCCGTGTTCGCCGGCAGCAGAGTGGGAGTGTAGATACAGCAGGATTCCATCCGGTCTATATTTTTGAACAAAATCGATATATTCATCTATCTTTTGCTGTCTTGCCAGTGGGTATGCCAGTTCTCTGACGCCCCATTGTTTGTTGCCGTTGCGGTCGAGGATGTCCAGTTCGGGATGCTTGTCGAAGAAAGAATTGCGCCAGGGGAAACCCGATGACCAGATTCTTGTCTTCACGTCCGGCGGCGTGCCGTCATCGTATATGCTGTGCCAGTAGTAAAATTCAAGCCCCATTTCTTTGGCGATTTCTCTTGCTGCCCGGGTGGTATCAAGCTTCTGTTCTATGTTTACTATCTCAGACTGTATAAAGCTGTGCGTAGCACCTATGGTAGACCGGTTCCACACAAAATCGGGGTTTTGCATTTCGCTTCGCCAGTATGCCTGGGTGAAGCCCTGGTCCTTCCAGTATTTCATCATGTTTCTTATTTGCCGGCGGGTGTACAGGCCCGGGTCAGTTTCCGGGCCATAGAAATAAATCAAATCGCCCCAGCTAACTAACATAAGTTTTTCTTTGACCTGTTGTTTTTCGGCTTCGGCAGCAGCTTTAAGTTCAGGCCAGCCGCCGGCTTTGCCTGGCTCTCTTTGAGGTATGGCGGGCTTATCAGCATCGCCGGCATACGACAGGACAGAGACTGCAAATAGCCCTAAAACTATTACACTGACCATTGTCTTTTTCATAACTCGCTCCTTAATTTATTTTTGACGTAAATCAGTTACATATATTCTGTTAAAATTATTTTGCAGCTTCAGGTTTGGGAATAAGTGACATATCAGCACCAATTGTTTTATCAAGGTTGCTCGGCCGCGGTGTGGTGCTCAGAAGCTCATCAAGGTTGATTTTCATCCATTTTGATTCTGCATCCTGTCTGGTCATCTTTTTATAGTCGTCAAAACTGGCCGCAGTGCAGCGGACAGAAGGGAATATGGCACGAATGTAGCCTATGTCGTAAACATTACGGTCAGCCTGCCATCTAACATCATTGCCGAGGTCTATAGCGTACTTTGTTCCACCGGCTACTATCGAATTGTGCAGAGTGAGTCCGCGACCGCTGATCCTAAAAGACATGCCGCTCACGGTTAGCCGATTCGCTTCGATCTGAGCATTGCCAACTGCCCTTATCCACTGGGATTCGAGGATAGTGCCCGTATGTCCCACGATTATGATATTGTCCATCTTGAGGGTACAGATATCCCCCTTTATCCCTGGCTCTACCAGGAAACCATTATTAGCGGTGCAGTCTATGTAACTGTTTGTGATGGTGTGCGTGCTTGGTCCGGGGTTAGGATTCCTGTAGAAAAAAATCTCGTAACCTACATTGTCTTTAATATAGAGCCGATTGTTGGTGGAGATGCCGGTGGTGCAGATTCCATTACCGTTGCCGGTGGAATAGAAGCCGTTTACATCCACTGTGCTGTCGCCGTGTGCGCTCAGGCCGTCATCCCCACACTCTATGGAGGCTATGTTTTCGAATCGCACGAAGAGCTTTCCACTCCCCGGCGGCGTGATGTTAAAACCGTCATTGACAACGTGCATGGCAGTAACATTTCGGATAATTAGGTCGTGAAGCGGACCGTGGACGGAAACACCGTTTATCTCCCATGGCGTTTCAATTCGGTAATCAGTCAGCTTTTTGGAAGGGTCAATTTTGATATAGAAGCAGTGGTTTTCCTGTCGATATGTCCACTCTCCCGGTTGAAGCTTGAACGGGTCCTTATACGGTGTGTTAACACCCTTCATGCAGTGCCCCATCCGGTTTGGCTTGTGGTCAAAGATAAAGAACCAGCGCCACTGCCAATCCTCATGTTCCCGGAGCGGCTTTTTCCACAGGCTGGTATTTTGATAGAGGCCTGGTGAGATCATCTGCCAATCATCTGGATTGATGGGACGGCATCCATCTATGGTGGCACCGTGACCATCTATGATAAGAGGTTTGCCTGGCTCACCCGACTTATTCGTCAAATCGAGACTCTCATTATAGACAGCTTTCGCCAGATGGACAGTATCCCCAGGCCCGGCGATCTTTATAGCGCTGTTAGGATTTTTCATTGGCCCATTGTTACCGTCAACTGTTGGTGACAGACCGTTATAGGAATCGCTCCCTGTATCAGGGTTGACGTAGATGTCCCGAGCGAGCGAAGGTACTGCTGCCACAAAAAACAATATGCACATTATCACTGGTATAACTTTTTCCATAACATGTTACTCCTTTTTTCATCAGGTAATTGTCTATTTGGTTTTGTATGTTTTGTCGAAATCATTTTTTAGTTTCTGGTTTGGGAATAAGTGACATATCAGCGCCGATTGTTTTGTCAATATCAGACGGCCTTCGTGTGCTGTCTAAAAGCTGGTCAATATTCACCTTCATCCATTTTGATTCCAGATCTTTACCCCATTTAGGTACCAAACCTTTTCCGATTGCCTTTTTGTAAGTATCGAAATCCTTTTCGATGTAAGATATCTGGTCTATACCAATGTGACCAATATCATAAATATTCTTATCAGCCTGCCAGTTCGAAGCCGAATCGACATCAATCCCGAAAGCTGAGCCACCACCAACAATGGAATTGCTTAACCTTAGGAACGCACCACTTTTCTTGGAGACAGACAGGCCAGATATGGTCACCTGCCGACATTCGAGGAGTGTACTCCTGCCGTTAAGCTGGATAACGTTTGAGCCGATGTTGTTTCCCTTAACTACTACGTTCTCGAGAATGAGGTGACAGTAATTGGTGCCGTACGGGTTATCCCATACCTCGAGCCTGATCGGAGCCTGACGCCCCGTGCAATCAAAGTAGCTGTTGGTTATCACGTGTTTGCCGCATCCGAAGAAGACATCAACTCCGTGTATGTTTCTGGTAACAACTCGGTTATTCACCGAGCTTCCCTGACTGGCCAGGCCGGTGGAGCAATCATCAGCGAGAAAACCATCCACTGTTATATCGCAGTCTCCATGGGCGCTCAAGCCGTCATCGCAGACGTTGATAGCCTTGCAATCTTTATAAAGGATGTCGCGGACTACACTGCCCAGCTTATCACCTATGGTAAGGGCAAAAGCATCATTTATTACATGGGTTACTGTGATGTTTTTAAATACCAGATGGCTGATGGTTCCGTGAACCTGTACACCGGTTACTACGATGGGAAATTCGATATTATAGTCACCCAGCTTCCCGGTCGGGTCGATTTTGATATAGAAGGCCTGCTCATCTTTTTGGTATGTCCATTCGCCTGGTTGCAGTTCTTCAGGTTTCTTGTATGGTATGGATGGGGCTTTTAGCGAGTGGCCCATGCGATTTAACTTCCCATTAAAAATAAAGCAGAACCGCAACATCCAGTCCTCATGCGAATGAAGAACCTCAGGGAATATAGTGGTGTTGCGGTAAAGACCGGCTGAGACCTGCTGCCAATCTGCCAGTTTGAGTGGCACTGAGCCATCAATAACCGCCCCCTGGCCGTCAACAATAATAGGTTTTCCTGGTTCTCCTGATTTTGTCCCGTAGAAGCCTATATGTTCACCGTTGCCCTTGAAGGTCGCTCCGCCGAGGTAGATTGTATCGCCCGGCCTGGCAAGCTGTACAGCCTGGTTAATGGTTTTTACCGGGCCGCTAAGGCCTGTGGCAGTAGGTGCTAATCCATCAGCGGAATCGTTGCCGGTATTCGGGTTGACATAGATGTCTCGAGCATACACGAGGCCGGTCAGTGCAAAAAGACATAAAAATATTGCTATAGTATTTCTTTTCATATTCATCCTATATTTCCCATTTAGCATTTATTCCTGGAAGCACTTTTCCTTCCTTCAATCACTCGTCTTTCTGCTCGATTGCGTGCAGATGTCTTTGCAGGCGAAGGTTCAGCTCTTCGAGCTGTTTGGGGTCCACCTTGCTCGGTGCATCGGTCAAAAGACATTGGCCTCGCTGTGTTTTGGGAAAAGCTATTACATCTCTTATATTGTCCGTGCCGGTAAGCAGCATAATTATTCTGTCGAGGCCTAATGCAATTCCACCGTGCGGGGGTGCACCGTATTCGAGGGCTTTTAGAAAGAAGCCGAACTGCTTTTGAGCCTGGGACTTGGAGATTTTAAGCAGCTCAAAAACCTTGTGCTGAACTTTTGGATTGTGGATACGAATGCTGCCGCCGCCGATTTCTGAGCCGTTGACCACAATATCATAAGCCTGCGAGCAGACATTAGCCGGGTGGGTATCAAGTTTCTCTATATCCTGCTCCACCGGAGCGGTGAAAGGATGGTGCAGTGAATCGAAACGACCTTCTGCTTCATTCCATTCGAAAAGCGGAAAGTCCACCACCCAGACGAACTCAAATCCCTTGGTGTCATACCGTTTTGCCTCTTTAGCCAATCTGCACCGAAGCGGTGCCAAAGCTTTGTTTGCATTGGCCTGCGAGTCGGCTATGAATAAAAGCAGGTCGCCATCCCTGGCGTTAAAACGCTCGATTATCTGCTGATGCTGCTGCGGGCTGAAGAACTTGGCAATACTGCTGGCAAGGGTAAGTCGGCCGGTTTCTTTTTTGGCCTTGAACCAGGCCAGTCCCTTTGCCCCGTAATCACCGACGAATTCGGTCAGCGTCTTTTCGATATCACTTCTGGAGTATCTGTCGCCGTTGGGTACACATATGCCCTTGACAACTCCGTCTTTTTCAATACTCGATGTAAATACCTTGAAGTTGCAATCCTTTGCGATGTCAGAAATGTCTATTAGCTTCATATCGAAGCGTAAATCAGGTCTGTCGGTGCCGTAGTTGGCCATTGCATCAGCATAAGTTATTCGGCGCATCGGTGCGGTAACATCAACACCAAGAATTTCCTTCCATATTTTGGCTATCAGGTTTTCGTGCACGCCTATAACATCATTGCTGTCGACGAAACTCATCTCGACGTCAATCTGAGTGAACTCTGCCTGTCTGTCGGCCCGCGGGTCCTCATCGCGGAAACACCGGACTATCTGGAAGTATTTATCGACGCCACTTACCATCAGAATCTGCTTAAAAAGCTGGGGCGATTGCGGCAGGGCGTAGAAGGTGTTACGCTGCAGCCTGCTGGGCACGAGGAAATCTCTTGCTCCTTCAGGCGTGCTCTTGGCCAGCATCGGCGTTTCAATTTCCCAGAAGCCTAATTTGTCAAAATAGTCCCTTGTTATCTTTGCGGCTCTGTGGCGCACGTGTAGTTTTTGCTGCATCTTTGGTCTTCGCAGGTCAATGTATCTGCTGGCCAGGCGAATTTCCTCGCTTGTTTTCTCTGCAGAAGCCATCTCGAAAGGCGGTGTCATTGCAACGTTTAGAATCTCGAGCTCTTCCACAGCCACCTCAATTTCGCCCGTGGGCAACTTGGGATTGGCCATACCTTCGGTTCGCGGCTGAACGACTCCTTTGGCGGCAACTACCCATTCGCAGCGGACAGTCCGTGCTGACTTATGTACCTCGGGCTGAGTTTCAGGGTCAAAGACCAATTGTGTCAGGCCTTCTCTGTCACGAAGGTCAATAAAGACTAAATTTCCGTGGTCCCTGTAGGAGTGCACCCAGCCTGCCATGATGGCCTTTTTGCCGACGTCATCAATACGGAGCTGGCCGCAGGTATGTGTTCTTTTTAGTTTCATAAAAATCCTCTAAAAATTGTCTCAAAAACGTCCTGCACCAATTGCTGTTATTATAAAACACGATGATAATGATAATAGTTAAGCGGTTAATCTGCAATCAATTTGTGCCTGAGCGGTGAAGCCATCCGGCCATTTCGACGGGTTGAGATTGCTTTGCTTCGCTCGCAATGACATAATGATAGTGTTATTGCGAGGCCGATAGGCCGTGGCAATTTCGACTATTCGGAGGTGTGAGATTGCTTCGGTCACTTTGTTCCCTCGCAATGACAGGCCTAATGCAGCTTATGTCATTGCGAAGGAGTTCTGCACCATCTGGTGCAGGACGACTGAAGCAATCTTGAACCTTCGAATGATAAAGATTGCTTCCGCCTTCGTCCCTGCGGGACTACGGCGAGACAAGTCGCTCCCTTGCAATGACACTTTTCAATCGATATGTCACAGAGCATTAGGACGGCTTAGCGGTACCGTTTCGTCAATAATACCTTTTGTTGATATCGCCCTTTATTGGAAACCACAACAGCATCAACATGCGAAACAGCAAAAGAGCAAAATTTATCTGCTGTAAAGCTGCTTTCGCTGCTCGTAACTGTATTTAAACGCATAAGTTACATTTTTTTGCCAAGTAATTAAAAAAAAACACTTGACGGCAAGAGAGGCAATTTGGTATAAGTGGAGTATAGGTAAAGTAGCGAAAGTTGCAATGTATAGTAGTCTTCG
>JAFGRL010000122.1 GCA_016935195.1 Sedimentisphaerales bacterium | reverse complement strand
TATTTTTGGTTGCGTAAGCCGGGTGACACACAAAATTATAACATCCACGACTGTATTGTGACCAATAACAGGCACTATTCCGGCTACGGAATTGCAAGCGGTCCAACTGGTCAAACTGGACCTGAAGTAACCTATGATGAAAAAAATGTCATCAAAGAGGGTAGGATTATTCTGGCGAAAGACAAAACGGCCAGCAATTACTTGCACATTACAAAAGGAACCTTGGGAAGCGAGCTTGGTGCAGGATTGTTCCTTGAGAAAAAGGAGAAATAACATCTATGAAAAGTTACAGAAAGGAACTTTGGTTTAATACCAGGAGCAGGCGTGAGTTTATCAATATAACGCCGAACGTTGAGCAATGTCTGTCTGAAAGCGGTATCAAAGAAGGTTTGTTGCTTTGTAATGCTATGCACATCACCGCCGGCGTCTTTATCAATGATGACGAGTCCGGCCTGCATCATGACTTTGAGGTCTGGTTGGAAAAATTAGCGCCTGAAAAGCCATATTCGCAGTATCAACATAATGGCTTCGAGGACAATGCCGATGCGCATCTAAAACGCAGTGTTATGGGCAGAGAAGTGGTCGTGGCCGTTACCGAGGGCAAACTCGATTTCGGCCCGTGGGAGCAGATTTTTTACGGCGAATTCGACGGCAAGAGGCGAAAAAGGGTTCTGGTGAAAATCATTGGTGAGTGAGCCGGCAGCTTGATGGAACTGTTATTTTTTCTGGCAAAGGTGGTGGGGATATCGCTTTCCGGTGTGATGGCGCCGGGTCCGGTTACCGCTGCGGCAATCGCAATGGGGGCGCGCAATCGCTTCGCCGGTGTGCTTATGGCAATAGGGCACGGCATTGTCGAGTTTCCGCTGATAATCTTGATTACGTTGGGAATGGGTGTTGTGTTAAAATCGCCTGCAACCAAAATCGTAATTGGATTTGCCGGCGGCGTGTTCCTGCTGTTTATGGCAATTCAAATGATGAGCAGTTTAAGAGGCACTGAAGACCGGCAGGTTAAAGTTAGCAGCAGCGGCCCACTGGTAGCCGGAATAATACTTTCCGGAGGCAATCCTTTTTTTCTAATCTGGTGGGCCAGCGTTGGATTAAATCTGGCTATTACCGCCGCAGCTTTTGGTGTATGGGCCTTTGTGCTTTTTGCTATCGTGCATTGGCTTTGTGACCTTATCTGGTTGAGTGCGCTGTCGTGGGCGGCTTTCAAAGGCTCTGTTTTGCTTGGGCCGAGTCGTCAAAAAAAGATTTTGCTGGTTTGCTCGCTGGCTCTCTTTGGTTTCGGTTTGTTCTTCATCTATAACGCCGCAGATATTCTTTTAGGAAAAATTTCATAATATATGGGTGGCGGCGTGAACGCACATATCTGCTGTAGTTTGGAGGAAAATCTACAAATACATAGACTTTTTTCAAAAATAATCTACATATATATAGACAAATATGACGATATAGTCTATAAATATATAGACAATCCAAAGAAATATGGCTATATTTTCCAGGTAAATTATGAAGGCAAAACAAAAAAAACTTGTCAGAGAACAGTTGGATGAGACATTAAAGCGCTTACAGCCTCTAAAATCGCTTGCCTTACCGCGAAAAGGCTGGATACGTGCCGTCCGTGATGCTCTTGGTATGACAGGTGAGCAGCTTGCAAAACGTCTAAAGGTCAATAAACAACGTGTCGCACGTATTGAGCAGGATGAAAGATTTGGAAGGGTAACGCTTAAAACGCTCAAGCGTGTGGCTGAGGCTCTCGATTGTATCCTCGTTTATGGATTTGTTCCCGAAGAAAGCCTGGAACAGACTATAAAAAATCAGGCCAGGCGGATAGCGCAAAAACGCATTTCTCGTAGTAATCAAATGATGCGTTTAGAGCAGCAGGAGCTTGGTGAAAAGGAAAAAGAAAAAGTCCTCGAAAATCTAATCAGTGATATTACTAATACAATGCCGAAATCATTATGGAATGAAGAATGATTGAGTTTAAGTATCCACAAGGCACAGCGCCGTTAAACAAAGATGATATAGAAGGGCTTTTGCCCATACACATCACTACACGAGCGGAACTCGACAGATGGGAGCAGGACAATATCAATGAAGCCCTGGCCTGGCTGGAAAATCGTAAACCAAAAGATATTCTCAACGAAACTTTCATGAAACTTCTGCACAGGAAAATGTTCGGTAATGTTTGGAAATGGGCGGGAAAGTTTAGACAGAGTAATAAGAATATTGGCGTTGACTGGTATCAGATTCCGGTCGAGTTAAAAAAACTTTGTGATGATGTTGAATACTGGATTAACAACAAATCCTTTTCAGAGGATGAAATAGCGGCTCGTTTTCATCATAGGCTTGTTTCAATACATTTATTTCCAAATGGTAATGGCAGACATGCTCGGTTAATAGCTGATATTCTCATGGAAAATGTCTTTGGCAGGCACTCCTTTACTTGGGGAAATGCCAATCTTGTAACATCGGGTGATGATAGAGACAGATATATGAAATCACTGTATGCCGCTGATAAAGGTGATTACACAGGTTTATTGGAATTTGCAAGGTCGTAATTTTTTCTCTGGCAATACTTAAATATGGTTATCCTGTTCAACGGTTTTTTCAGCGACATAAGCCGTTTGGGATTCGCCAAGAATCTCTATCAGGTTGTGCTTAGCCAGAGCGTCTCGCTGGGCCTGAGTTATTTGTTGCAGGGTTTGCGGCTGTTCTGATTGTGATTGTGCGAAACTGACATTGCTCACGGCTGAAACAATTTCGGATAATTTGATATTTGCCGGCTCCTGCGCAGGAACGAAGCCGACCTTTGGTTCGGAGGTTTTCATAATAATCCTGCTTTCAACAAGATGATTTAGTATCTTGTCGCCGAATTCAGCGGGGATGCTTAATTTGCTGTATATAACCTCAGGAGAAACAGGGGCCTTATTTTGCTGAAAAGCAGCCGCTATCTCACGCACAATATTCATAACTGTAAGGTCATTTGCTATAAAATAAGCCTCTGTTTTTTTGGCAGCTGCGATTTCGTCTGCATCAAGACTCTTTAAGTGCTGGGTAGTAAATGTCAACTGCAGCCCGAACAGCACGATAAGCCACGTAATATGAATCCACAGGACGCCCAATGGGATTAGCCCAAGCACGCCATAGACATTGCTGTAAGGTATGAATTCTGTTACGTATTGTCCGAATCCCCACTTTGCGATACTCCAGACCAGAGCGGCTACGGCGGCCCCCCAGATTGCGGCTCTTTTCTGAACTTTTGTGTTGGGTAAAACGAAATACAGCAGAAATAAAGCAGCGGTTGATATCAGATAAGAAAACACCATCGGCGTGATGTTTGTCAAAATTGTTTCCTGTATTTGTCCCAGAGCGGCATATCGTGTTGTGGCATACACACCCAGCCCCAGAAGCAGCGGGCCAAGCGTCAAAAGGGCCCAGTAGTTAATCACTCTGTGCAGCAGGCTTCTGCCCTTTGCTACGTGCCAGATATTATTAAACGCACGTTCGATTATTGACAGCAGCGATATCGCAACCCAGGCCACGATGACTACGCTGATAAGTGTAATCGTGCCTTGTCCTGCCTTTGTGAAGAAGTTCGCAACCACCCTGTCGAGGTGTTCTGTAATCTCGATAGTCTGCTCGGTGTTCTGGGGGTCGGGATACTTAATGTTCGAAAGATGTCCCTGCTTGTAGATAAAGTCCTTTATTTTCTCGCCAACTTCGCTGTAAGCCGGAGATAGCTGAAATACCCACAGCATCACGATAACGAGAGGCACGATCCCGAAGATGGTATGATACGACAGGGCGGCGGCCTGCTGGCCTGCACGGTTTACCTTCAGAAGCCTTGCGCAATGCGACCATAGTTTTATTTGAAAGACCACAAATCGGCTGGCCTTGCCGAGCTGCGCAGTCGGGGTGGACAAGAGATTGGTTAACATTCTGGTCCCTTTCTAAAATAGCCGGTTCTTCAGACGAGCTTATATTGTTTTACAGAATACCGGCTTCAGTTTCCTATTGCTTTGTCGTCAATAAGGGCGGGGGGGCTTTACCCAAACAGTTTATCGAGGCTTTTTTGGAGCTGGTCTTCTAATTGTTTCTTTAATTGGTCTTCGAGCAGCCTGCCTAAATCCAGTTGGGGCTTATCGATACTGCCTGTGAGCGGTATTGATATCCTCTGGTCGGTTTTTTCGCCGACCCTTGCTGTTCTGCCGCCCGTAGTATAGGGCAGGGTTACAGTCATATTCAGACTTTTATCGAGTCCGATAACGCCTTTGAAATTGACGGGATTGTCGCCGATATCCAGTTGCATATCATCATATTGAAGCATACCATTCTGTAAAACAAATCTTGTCGGCTGGATTGTAAATTGCTGCCCCGGCGCTCTGGCGCCCACCAGCGAAAGCATCTGGCCGAGTAAATCCGAGCCTTCCAATTGTAGTTGATTTACCGAGATTGTTCCGACCACTTCGATGTCTTTTTTGTTCTCTTTTTTCAGCGGTATCGCAAGTCGCTCACAATTGAAACTTGCCGTCCCGCTGACCTTTGCAACATTGGCGAAAATGGGATTAACATACTTTAGAAGCTTTGCGGCTGTCTCATTAGTGATTTGGATGTCTTTGGCCATCTGAATTGGCCCTGCCGTTTTTAATAGTGATGGTTTATCTTTGAAGT
>JAFGRL010000121.1 GCA_016935195.1 Sedimentisphaerales bacterium | reverse complement strand
ATTTTAGCCGGCATTGCAGCGTTTTTTGCGACAGTGTTATTCAATCCGTTTCATTTAACGAATCTTACCCACACCTTTGTGATAAGCCTCAGCGAACACGCCAAGATGTGGCGTACAGTTTATGAATGGCACCCCGCCTTCGAATGGGACAACCCTATCGGTGATGAAATACCTTTTTTGATAATGTATATCATTGGTTGGGTCAGCCTTATCGGCTGGGTTCTTACTATGATATTTGCTCGCCGCCTTGCCGGCCAAAGGCCCACGCGAAAATCGTTGGATTCCGATTGGTATCGACACCCCAAGTTTGACATTGCTATCGTTGTAGTCGCATCTCTGACTGTCTATATGGCGATTCGCTCACGCAGGTTTATACCCATTGCCGCAATGGCCGCCTGTCCGCTGCTGGCACTGTTCATTGACCAGATAGTCAAAACTTTCTGTGCTGCACGAAGCTTCCACAAGCACAACCGTTTTGCCGTTACCGTGATGTCAAAATCTTTGAAGGTATTTTTTGTCATCTTTGGTGCTGCTGCAGTAACATTTTTTGGCACCTGGTGGACGCTCAAGTTCAAGATGGTGTATCTTAGCCCCTGGCCAAATGACCCAAAGCTGACATCGGTGTTTATACGAATGACCGCCTCACATATTAAACCATTTGATGCCTGCAGGTTTATAAGGGAAAATAAGCTCAAGGGTAAGATATTCAACTACTGGACTGAAGGAGGCTTTATCGCCTATGGCCAGAAACCTGGCCTAAATACAGGCAAAACACCGTTGCAGCTTTTTATGGATGGCCGGGCACAGGCTGCCTATGACACAAAGACATTTAACATCTGGTCGTATATTATGACTGGTGGCCCCGCAGCGCAAAATGCAAAAACAAGGCGTCGTCAACTGACAACTAATGATTATATAAAAATCGGCGGGTGGACAGCAATGGTATTAAAAAAGCAAAACGTCTGGATTGCCTTGATGCCTCGTGGCCAATTTAATTCTACTTTCGTTAAAGCCCTTGAAACTAATCCCGATTGGCAGCTTGTATTCTTAAACAATAAACAGAAAATATTCGTTGACACAACTACCGACAGGGGCAGGCAGCTTTTTGATGGTATCTTTAACGGAGAAACTATCTATCCCGACCAGTTTTCTAAGAACCTTATTATGGGCCACAACATGTTCATCCTCGGCAAAACTGAAGCTGAGAAAAAACAGGGCATGGAGCTTTTGGTCAAAGCCTTTCGGTCAAAACCATCGCCGATGCCGATGGATCGCATACTGTCCTGTGCAGAATCCCCTCAGTTCATCCCTTACATTAACGGATTTTGCGAAAACTACCTCGATGAATTCGAAACCAAAAAGAAAGCTTACGTTAAAGAGAACGGTTATTATAATAGAATTACCGCAGCAATGCTTGCAAGCGACTATTTGCATCTAATCGCCGGCAGGCAAAACGACCAGGAGCAGGCACGATTATATGCCGCAAAGAAGCGGGATTACGAAAATGAGCAAAGGAAGATGTTTGAAAATACCGTCTGGTAGCCGCAGCTTAAGGGCAAATTTGACGATTCAGACACAGACATATTTTTTAATTAGGGTCAGGCTTTGAAACGTTTCTCTTTTACCAAAAGTAAACGCCTTGTTACCAACAGGCAGTTTAAGGCTATTCTCGACCAGAAGAGACGATTAAGCAACGGTCTGCTGACCCTCTATATGGCTGAGAATGGACAGCCCTGTTGGCGCCTTGGCATCTCGGTCGGCAAGTCCTGTGGGAACGCAGTTAAGCGCAACAGGTTAAAACGTCTGTTAAAAGAGGCATTTCGCCAAAGCCAGCAGCAAATTCCCAAAGGCTATGATTATCTGCTTATGATTTCAAATCGCAGCCCAAGACCAAAAGCCAAGACAGTCCACACCAAAAAGTCGGTAAATCTCGAGGAAATTAAAAGCTCATTGACCAAACTGATAGACAAAGCTAAAAAATCTGATAAAACATCTGCAGATAACGACAGTTAATAACTAATTGTTCTTTCATAGGCTACTCATTTGGACAAAAAAAGCGAACTAATTCCCATTGGAGCAGCCGCAAAAAAAGCTGGCGTTTCCCGCCAATCTTTGCAATATTACCTTATGATAGGACTGCTTGAGCCAAGTGAAATCACTGTCGGCGGCAGGCGTATGTTCAATAATAAAGCAGTAGAGCGAATCAAACTTATAAAAAAACTCAACGAAAGTGGCTATCCGCTGCGGGCCATTAGAGAGCTGTTTATGGAAGGTCGTACCAATTTGAAAGGAAGCAAAAAGTGAGCGACTACGAAACCGCCCAAAGAAAACGCAATATTATCGTCGGAATTTTTGTAATATTGGCTTTGTGCTCGCTGGTATGGTTAATATTCAAATTCGGCGACCTGCCGACAGCAGTCAGCAAAATTAGCTCCTTCGAGGTGTTTGTTCAGTTCCCTTCAGCACCAGGTGTCCAGAAAGACACTCCTGTAAGATTTTGTGGCTATCAAATCGGTCGAGTAACAAAGGTAATGGCTCCAAGTATTCGAGATGACCTCAAAACTCACCTAAAGTACCATCAGACTGTTGCCGTTCTTAGTATAGATAAAAAATATATTAATATCCCGGCCGATATTGAGGTGAAACTTATGACACGAGGCTTCGGCAGCAGCTATATTGAGCTTGCAGTCGATCCCCTGAAAGTGCCCGAACCCAATGACCCCAAAGCAAAGTTTTTAACAGATGGTATGTTTTTACAGGGTGCGACCAGTATCACCAGCGAATTTTTCCCCGAGGAAAGCCAGGAAAAGTTAGACAAACTCGCCAACGGCCTCGACGAGCTTATCGGAAATGCCAACGACATTATCGGCGACAACGAAAACAAGGAAAACATCAAGGAAATTTTAGCCAATCTCAACACCCTTTCAAATCAGGCCAACCAGGCCATAAAGGAATTTCAAAAGTTTTTCGCAAATGCCGCTCAGGCAAGCGAGCAGATAAGTAAAACCGCTGCGGAACTGCGAATCATTCTGACGAAAATTAATAATGGTCAGGGCACCGCCGCTAAACTCATAAATGACGGAAGGCTGTATGAGGATTTGCTTGAAAATACAAGGCAGCTCGAACTGCTGATTCAGGATATGAAAAGTTTTGTCGATGAATACCGCAAAAAGGGAATCAAGGTTCAACTTTAACAAATCCAAAACAGTCATAAGTGAAAAACTTTTGGCCGATTTCCAGGCTGTATATGGTGCGGCAAAGCCGGATTTTATCTGTAGGGCACCCGGACGTGTCGAACTCGTCGGCGGACATACCGATTACAACCAGGGCTTTGTTATTGCCGCTGCAATAAATCATAGCTGCTTCGTAGCTGCCTCGAAAAGAAGCGACCGCAGAATCTCAATCTACTCAGACTGGGCAAAACAAAAACACACCTTTGTTCCTTCGAAAAACCTCCAGCCTCTCACAAATTGCCAATGGGCTAACTACAGCAGAGGCCTTGCAGCATTGCTGTCAAAGCATGGCCTCAAATTAAAAGGTGCAAACCTTTACATCAGCAGCGAAATTCCTGTCGGCGCAGGCCTAAGCAGCTCTGCCGCCCTTGAGGTGTCTTTGGCCAAAGCTATGGTAACAATTTCCGATCCGAATTGGGATATCGAGCCATCGCAACTTGCCCGAATATGCCGGCAGGCTGAGAACGATTTCGCAAACAGCCCCTGTGGAATTATGGACCAGATAGCGTGTATAATGGGAAGAAAAGACCAGGTTATTATATTGGACTGCCGCGACCTGAGTGTTGAGTTCCTGCCCTTTGACAGTAAAAACTGCTGCATAATGATTTTCAACAGTATGATTCGGCACGAAATAGCCGGCACCGAATACTCAAGCCGCCGACAACAGTGTGAAAAGGCCTGTCAAATCCTGCACAACATCAACCCCAAAATCAATTCCCTCCGGGATGTAAATCTCTCTGTTCTAAACCAGGCAAAAGGCAAACTCGGCCCAACACTTTTTTCGCGCGCAAGCCACGTAATAAACGAAAACATGAGAGTCCTAAAAGCCGCACAGGCACTGAAGAAAAACGATATGCTCCAACTGGGAAAGCTTATGAAGGAATCTCACCGGTCAGCCAGGGACTTATTTCAAATATCGTGTGAGCAGACTGACTTTCTCGTTGACAAAATCTGTCAAATTCCCGGCGCCTACGGAGCAAGGATAACCGGCGGCGGATTTGGCGGAGCAGTCGTTGCACTGGCCCAGCCCGAAGCGGTGCAGGAAATAACCAAATCCGTAAAGGGGCTTTACAGAAAACGCTTTGGTTTAAACTGTAAAATTTACTTATCAGAGCCCTCTCAAGGTGTCGAACTCATAAACGTCGCAAACTCGTAACCGGCAAACGTTACTTTCGGGCGCGAATCAAGGAGTTCATAAACTCGTCTTGCTGTATTAGAGTAACTTCCTTAAAGCCGGCACCTGTTAAATCTTCACTAAACTCATCGAAGGTATATGTGCAGCCGTTTTCGGTACAAACCAGCATATTAACGGCAAATATTGCTCCTGCCTTTGGGCTGATACGTGTCTTGTCCATAACAACATCTCGCAAAACCGCGATACCATTATCTGTTAAGGATTCGCGGACTTTCCTGAAAAGCAGACGGTTCTGCTCTCGGGAATTTTGATGAGCTATGGCACTAAGCCACGCAAAATCTACTCCGCTCGGCAGCTCGTCATTATGAAAATCTCCGCTTACGAAGCTAACTCTATCGGAAAGCCTGGCTTTAGCAATGTGTTCCTGGGCCATGTTAATTGCCTCCGGCAAATCGAACAATGTAGCCTTGGCATTAGGCACGGCCTGCAGAAAAGCGGCTGTCCAGGTGCCCAAACCGCCTCCAACATCCAGCAAATGGTTGAATTTCAGCGGAAGCATCTTCTCAATTATTTGGTATACTACCGGCTCAGCAAACTCCCGCATCGCCTCAAGAAAGTCGACCCTGTCTGCTGCCTCGCCACGAATACCTGCTGCAGTTCGAACCGGCTTTCCACTTCGTACGATCTCTGCAAGCTGCTCCCACCTGCCGATAGAGCTGAGACGGTGACGCACTGCTGCCAATACACTTGCACCCTCTTTTTCTGCAACTAATTCAGTAACTGCCGGATGAAGCCTATAGCTGTTGGCTTCCTTTACTAAGAGTCCCAAAGCTGCCAGAGCATCCAGCAAAATACCCATTGCTCGTTGGTCGGCACTAAGTTCGATAGCTATAGCCTCGGCCGTCATTGAACTACCTTTCAATTTGCCAAAGATATCCAAATCTGTCGTTGCTTTTAACAAACACACCGGCTTGTACGCATCAGATGCTGTCAGCAATTTCTCCTTATCCCATTGCTGAAGCTCAAACGCATGCCTTTTCCCCCCCAGCTCCCCTGTAAAGCTGCAAAAGCCAAGAACAATCCACTCAAGAAATCTGTGAGCCACCCAAACCACATAGTAGCCAACAACAGCACCTGCTGCTCCGCCAACTATACATATTACAACTAATCCCCCCGTGGACAACCTCCCCCAGAAACCTTCCTCTATCGTTGTAAACGAACGCTCCTGTTTGACCATGGTTTGGCGCCACTGCATGTTCTGCCACGCTGTCTCATGTTTTCTCACAGCCGTTCTTCCAACCCAGACCGCACAGTACAAAGCAGCAGCTATTGAGACAACCAGGGTAATCCTTTGAAAGCCTCGCCTAACATTCATAGTTTTGGCTCCTTCCATTCTATTCCACCGCTCTTTGTTTTTGGTTCCAATCCAGCCAGCTTACTAATTATACGACAGTGACCGGCACCTTCCAAAACTTTTATCAGCCTTGGGCGCTTTATTTCTCCAGCCAAATCTAACCGAAAGTACATAAAAAAATTGGTAAGCGTTCAGGCAGTTGAGCTAAATCTGCCTGAACGCTTACAATGAGACAATTTCCGCTTTATACATAGGCCGAGTGTTTGTATAGTAGCGCCTCTGAATAATTTGACAGGAGATAGCAAATGTTGAAAGGAAAGGAACGAAAGTTAGTTTTATTGACGATTGTCATTTCAGCTGTGCTGCTTGTTGTTCTTATAGCTGTCAGCATGGTGAATAACCGCCCCGACGAAGAACTGGCTCAAGAGTTTAACATTAAGCAGACAGAATCCGTGGATATGGAGCACCATCATGCTCAGAAAAGTGAGGTTGTAGTCAGCACACAAAAGGCCGTCGGCACCAAAAAGGATATCAGGGATATTATTAGAGCTGCAAGGACATGGGGCCCTGGTTATACCCCGTGGATCGGCAGGAAAGCTCCGGACTTTGTTCTCGAAGATATCGACGGCAAACGCCACAGACTAAGTGGTTACAAAGGTAAAAATGTTATGCTTATTTTCTGGGCAACCTGGTGCAATCCCTGCCTGGCCGAGATTCCGCATCTTATGGAACTGCGCAGCACAGTCAGCGAAAACGAACTTGTGATGATGGCAATCTCAGCGGAGTCGCCAAGGGTAGTTAAGGATTATGCAAGGAAACGAAAGATTAATTACCTGGTTGCCTCTGTCAATATGAGGATGATGCCGGTGCCGTTTAGCATGGTAAATTCCATCCCGTCCAGCTTTTTTATAGACAGTGAAGGCAAAATCAAACTGGCGACGATAGGCCTGTTGTCGCTGAAGGAAATTAAAGCTATCCTGCAGGCAAGCCCAATGAACTGATAAATATCAAAAACATATCTTTGTAGTTTTTTTGCTTGACTTATTGATGTTTTAGGAACATTTACCCCTTTAGAAAAAAGGGGGATTTCCTATCTGCTGACTATGCTGCTATGAAAGCTTGACAGATGCGCAAATAAATGGAAACAAAAAAGGTCTATACTGAATCAATCAGTACAGACCTTAATGAAAACTCAATTGATGACTATTTCCTCCTCCTAAATGGCAGTTAGCGTCTTTTACGGAATAGCGCCAAGCCGCCAAGTCCCAGCAACGCCAGTGTCATAGGTTCAGGGATACAAATGTCATGGATTGAGACAATTATCGGCGTCGACTCGGGAATTGCGTCATCAACATAAAAATGGAAACTCACCCACTTGGGATTTCCTATATCTACACGTCCCCAATCTTCTCCTATTGGTTGAGTGCCATAGGCGTCCCACCTTGCTTCTGTTGTGTCGGCGTAGTAAGCGTCATAACCGGGTATGGCTAGGGCAGTCGGGTCAGGATCCATTGGAACGTCGTAGAGTTCCAGATATCTTGCTGGATTCTCTGTCTCATAATCGAGAATATCCAGTTGGGTCAGAGCTTCAAAGCCCTGCGGAATCCAAACCGTCAGCTCCCACTCTTTCCAACGAAGCGGGTCCTCAATATTCTCGACGAGTAACACCATCGCAGAATGATCGAGTATCTCCATTTGCTGCACATCAACAACATAAGGGTCGGGATTAAGGTCGTTCGGATTTCCCAGCTCGATTGTAACAGTACCACCAAAGGAGTAACCTGTTAGTGCGGTGAGTAAACAAAATGCTGTAAAAATTAGATTCTTTCGCATATATTCCCTCCTCTTTTCTAATGGAATATGCGAACAAACTTTTTTAACACCTACAATTTTACAACAAACAACTTTTTCGGAGGAATGGGTTAGAGGTGCTGTTTTTCACACCTCTCTCTTTACATAAGATTACAGTACCAGGCTAGAAGATGTCAAGGATGAAAATTGCAATTTCGAATTTTTTTTTGGCAAAAAATATCAAGCCCTATTATCTCAGTAAAAACGCCCTTTCAGCGGCAGGAATCGCCTAATTGGCTCCTGCTTGGGGCCTGGAGGCCCTGCTCAGAATGGCCTCGGATGACTGTAATCTGGGAAATGAACGATGTTACCAGGTTTGAGGGGCTGATTTTAGATTTTACCAACAATTTAAAAAAGGCTGTGAAAAATCACAGCCTTTTAAGCACAAACTTGTTTTTGGTTTTATGCTCTGCGTTTTCTCAGCAGCGCAAGGGCACCGATAGCCAGCGGGGCTATCGAAGCAGGTTCAGGTATGGTAATCCAGCCGCTGCCGCCTTCGCCGATATCTTCAATGCCCAGAATGTGGGCGACACTGAAGTACTCACCCTCCCCCACTTTCTTTGGTAAACATATGAAGTTAAACGAACTGGCCGTCAGCGAAGCGATGCCGTTGATTGTAAACTCGACAGCATCACCGGCACCGAAACTATCCGTCCCGCCGTCAGCCGTCCCAAATTCAATCAGGATATGGTATTTGCCATCACCGTCAGCCTTGAAGGCATTTAGACCTGTGTCGGCGCTCGGATCATCAAACTCGCCGCTTATTAGCGTCGGCGCCGAGAAATCCAGATCTAACGGATTAAGAGTTGGATCAAGATTCAAATGCAATTCCTTGACTTTCTCCTGTGTCCCACTCAGATTACCTGCAGTGATTGTCAAGACAACACTGCCTTCCGTGCCCTCATCATCAAAGGTAGCATTTAGCCAAGGTGATAGTAATGCCGGCGTCGCTCCATTCCATACTACAGACATGTCGAAAGACACGATATTAGCAGCGACGGTGGAAGTGAAGACCGCCATCATACATAAAACAAGGGTAAGACTTTTAATCATAGAACTCTCCTCTTCATCAAGCTAAGTCAGTCCACCTCAATTAACAACCTAAAACTCACATCTAATTTTCTGAGGAATGGGTAAAATGAGGTGTCGTTTCTCACACCTCCTCTTCTCTCTATAATACTACACTATTAGGCTGGAAGATGTCAAGGATGAAATGTGATAATAAAAAATCTGTAATTTTTTTGCAAGATTATGAAAAAGCCGTTTTTTATCCGATTTCGAGCACTGGCGCACTTTGGATTTTGCCCTGCTTAAGCAGGATTAGAGCCTGATTTGCCTTTTCCAGGTGAAATTGCGGGATTTCGGGGATAATAATGGGGATTTCCGCTACCAGGGGCAGAAACTGCTGAGCATCTGTCCTGGTAATGTTTGCGATGCTCTTCAATCAGTGCAGCCTTTTTTAAGACCATTGCTTTGATTTGTTAATGCGCCTTTCGTTTTTCAGCTGCCATAATATAAGGTATAATAGCAGTATGACATGGAAACAAACAAATCATACGAATTTAATTTTGAATGCGTATTACGAAACACTGTATGAACAATTGCTGACCAGGAGGGGACTTTTTGAGCAGGCTATCGAGGAGCTTTTGCAGGAGGAACTCGGCAGATTGGGTTTTGAGGATTTTGACAGAGAAAAGTTCGCCTCATACAGGCAGGCGTCTTTAGCATTTGTCGATGAGCGATTGGAGATGTATAATCCCGTCGGAATTCAATATACATTTGACCGAATCAGGGCAAGGGAGGCAGCCGAACTGGAACTGCAGCTAAACTGGTATGACAGCCGGGCGGAATTTGAAGATTTGATGTCGGCAGTACGGCAAAAGGCTGAATCACCGATAACGGGCCAGAAACTATATCAGCTTGCTGGGCAGTTAATCCAGGAGTTTGGAGCATTTCCTGACAGAAGTATAATAAGTGCGTACAAAGCGGAACCTGCCTTGAATAAGCTGCCGGACTACGTTGTTGCACAGGTTATCGAAAGAACCATCAGATAAGATGGTGAACAGGCAAAAAAGTGATAAAGATAACTAATGCAAGCTCAATATCTATTAGCAAAGATTGACCGTTCAGCCATCATCCACAATTGCAGGATTTTAAGGTCATTGACCGGAAAAAAGTGCAGGTTGTGCGCGGTTGTAAAGTGTAATGCTTATGGCCATGGTGTTGATATTGTTTTGCCGGCATTAAATGAGGCCGGTGTCGATATGCTTGCTGTTGCAGCTATAAAAGAAGCTGAACAACTTAAAAGTATGGATTGTAAGTTTCCTATACTACTTATGGGCTCGGAATTCAGCGTCTACAAAGACAAGGTTAAAAAAGATATAGCTAATTGGTTAGTCGCTAACGAAATTAGAATAACACCAATGAATATTTCGGATGTTGAAGCTTTGGCATTTGCCGCTCAGCACTTAGAGAAAAAGGCTGTTTTTCATCTTTTACTTGATACCGGTATGTCACGGATGGGCCTTGATGAGCAGAATCTATTGGCTCTTATTACTAAAATCAGGTCAAACGAGCACATTGAGATCGAAGGTCTTTACACGCATTTTGCAGCGGCAGATGAGAATGACAAAAGCTTCAGCAATTACCAACTGCAAAGATTTAAGTCATTTGTCAAATACCTAAAGGACGATGGTCTGAATATTCCGATACTGCACGCTGCAAATTCGGCAGCGGCTATAGATTTACCTGAAAGTCATTTCGGTATGATTCGAACGGGCATTTCACTTTACGGTTATTATCCCAGCGGCCGGATACATAATAAACCTCAACTAAAACCCGCTATGAAAGTTACCAGTTTCTTAACTGCGGTCAAGAAAATAGCTGCCGGAAGCTTCATCGGCTATGGTTGTACTTACAAAGCAACTGTTGATATGGTAGTCGGGATTGTCCCTATCGGATACGGTGACGGCTACGACCGAAGACTCTCAAACACTGGGCAGATGAGAGTTTCCGGAGGTTTGGTGCCAGTTGTTGGGCGGGTCAGTATGGACCAGACGATAGTGGATCTTACAGGTCCTACCAATTCAGGTTTGAAAGTATCTGCCGGAGCTGAGGTTACTGTGATAGATAATGTGCGTCAGGAGCCCAACAGTGTGGAATCTCTTGCAAAGTTACTTGATACTATACCTTATGAGATAGTTACAAGACTTGGACCAAGAATTCAGCGTGTTCCTTTATTAAGTTCCTGAATTTCTAAGTTAAAGAGCTGTACCAGATTCGATTTTGCTAAACCTTAACATAATGAAAGGATTTTTATATGAAGACAAGCAGAAGAGATTTCTTAAAAACAGCTGGTAATATCGGTTTGCTGTCATTTTTTGCTTCCAGGCAATCCTTTGTTCAAGCAGATGAAAACATTGATAAATCTAACCGTGCAGAGACAACAACGATTCCATTTCACAAAGTCAAAGTTGAGCCTTTGATAAAATCTTCTTATCCGACGCACGCCAGATTCCATGATATTCTGGGTGAGCAGCTTGTTGTGATTACTGCCGAAGGTCTCGAACGGATTGACTGGGAGGTCCGGCCGGAGAAGAACTGCTGGCTGCTGCGTTTGCCGGAAATGGTCTTTATGAACAGGAAAAAATTTCACTATCAGACAGGGATGGAATGGCAGCTTAAAGACGGGATATGGTTTTACGAAAACTGCCCGGTAAGGGACCTTCTCGGCTGCTGGAAAGATGTCGGCGGGAAGCTGCAACTTGACCAGGAATTGGCTCGCCAAAGGCCTGTTGTGGGCAGCTTGGCAGGTCGTATCCGTTCAGACTCTCAGGGTGCTCATTATACTCTTACCGTGAAAAATACATCTGACAAAATCTGGCGAGATGTTTTTTTCTGGTTCTGCCTCAATCATTATCAGTCACCAATAACCGGTTATCGGCCTCATTTCAGATTGGGCAGCACCTGGCTGCCGGCTCAGGAGATGCCTTCGGCAACGGTACATACTTACTATCCGGCGAACGGAATGGCTGAAGAATACAGAACCTCTGTTGACCATCGATTCCATGCTCCTGATACAGAGCTTTCTTTTCCGGGTGTCGCCTGTTGGAACCGTACGGCTGATGGGCCCCTGTTAGTCTGTCACTGCTCAGAAGATGCTGTGGCGATTGGCTCGAATCAGAACTGGCCTTGTACGGATTTGAACCTGTGGTATAGTGATATTGAACCGGGACAGCAGAAGCAAAAGACAGGGCACATTTTAGTCGCAAAGGCTGACTTAAAAACCTTTGCTAAAAATGCCGACCGGCTTCTAAAGCGATTGAGCATCGATTAATTTAACTGTTTTGATAATTAACCGGCAAAATGTGAAGCCAACCGGCTGTTTGCTATAAACTTGTGTATCAGAAGGTTTGACAGACAGAGCCATAAACTCTATATTCTTCCTTTGTTAACAGAAAGGGGATATTATGGATTATGAGAACAACAGCAATTTTGGTCAAGCGCCATCTCCGGCTGAGCCGAATCCTCCTTCATATCAGAGTACGCCGATGACGCAGGCAAATAAGCCCAGGAAACGGACCGGCTGGAAGATTTTGTTAGGTATATTCGTGGCACTATCGGTTTTAGCCAATATCATATTGTTTTTGGCTTTGATAGGTATGTTTGCGGTATTTGCCACTGGCCAGAGAGGCATCTTTACTGAGGAAGTCATCCAGACCGGCCCTAAAACCGCCAAGATTGCTGTCATTGCCCTTGAAGGCTTGATTGATGCAGAAAAAGCCGAGGAAGTTTACACACTGCTGAAAACCGCCCGGCAAGACAAGCGGGTAAAAGGATTGATTATCAAAATCAACTCGCCGGGCGGAATGATTTCTGCAAGCGACGAGATATTCAATGAGATTCTCAAGTACCGCAGCGAAATCGAAAAGCCTGTTGTAGCATTTATGCAGGGGATGGCAACTTCGGGCGGCTACTATGTCTCGGCAGCCTGTAACGAAATCGTTGCCGAGCCAACTACTATTACCGGCTCAATCGGTGTGATAATGGGCCACTTTGTCTTTCAGGAATTGCTTGAGGAAAAGTTAGGCATAGTGCCGGTTATCTTTAAGTCGGGACAAAAGAAAGATTGGCCAAGCCCGTTCCAACAGCCTACGGAAGAACAGAAACAATACATCAGGGATAAACTTATTACACCAGCCTATGAGAGATTTGTTCAAATTGTTGCCGATGGAAGAGAGCAATTATCAGCAGACCAGGTAAGGGAACTTGCCGACGGCAGTATCTATGGCGCCGAGGAAGCTCTTGATGAAAAGCTAATCGATAAAATTGGCTATCTCGATGACGCAATAGAGACAGCTATGTCCCTGGCTCAACTGGAGACTGCCCAGGTCATCGAATACCGCAAGCCTTTCTCTTTATCCAACTTCTTAAGGTCCAGTGCCAAAAGTTTTCTGAAGATCGACCGTAGTACGCTTTACGAACTAAGTACCCCTCAGCTTATGTACCTCTGGAGTCTTTATTAGCCCTTAGAAGTTGCTGCAAATCTTTTCAAGTGCAGGACAATTGGATAATGGAGCCAATGGGATTCGAACCCACGACCTCTTGCATGCCATGCAAGCGCTCTCCCAACTGAGCTATGGCCCCGATAAAATATTATCTTAACAGACAAAGCTAACCCTTGCAAATGAAATTACATATTCCCAAGACTTCACTATAGGCGGTATAGCTCCATATAATCAGCGATTATGCTAATTTCCACTTCTGCGATTCAAACTTTTTCCTTAAATTTCAGTCATCGACGTCCCTCACTTGAAAAAGCTAAACTGTTGTTAAAGGCTGCAAAGGCGACATGACCTCTTATAATAAAAAACAATTTTTTTTCATCAATTAGAATTTCTTACTTTACTTTTACCTGACATCTTGTTCTAAAATTGTCATCATTACAGCCGATTGACCGTAAGTTTGAAGCTGGCAGTTGATTGATGACATTGGGTATGGGAGAAAATATTGGCCGGGGCTTCATTTAATAATCTGGGTAAATATATTTCTTTATTATAGTTGGACTATATGTATTTATTGCCTGTTCTGTTAATAGGAGGAGGTTGAAATGCAATTGCGCACGCTAAAGGGCAGCAGCTCACGTAATCTGTTAACCGGTTTGTTAGTCAGTCTCCTGCTCATTGGCAGTGTTGTATTATTGCCTCGTTCGATAGCTTATAGCTCACAATCGGCGGATACGGCCAATATTCCAAGCAATGCAGCTAACTATCTAATAGTTCAACAGAATGAAGACGGCTCATGGTCCAAAGGCGAATCACCGCTACCCATTTAGACTATCCTTAATATCTCGTGTAAATCTCTATCCACAAATACTTATGTATCATATTTCATATTGTACCAAAAACTTCTAAAATCTTTCTTTTCTACATGCTCTATGCTATGCGCTATCTACAAGCTCCTATCCACGATCCCCCGATTCACGACCTGCTGCGCTTTTGATCGATCAAAAACGCAGGTACCTGGAACAAGTTGTACAAAAAACGCTTATTTTTGCTCAAAAAGTGTGCATTTTTTGTATCTTTTTTGCAATTTTTGTAAATTTTCGCACCTTTTTTTGCTCGTTTTTTTGACATGCAGCGCTTTTGATTGAAAAATCCTGTCAATCTGCGTAGGTTAGGTAAGCTCGCCAAACAATGTCAAAGGGCTTGTTTTGGTGATTTTCACATCAACAAATTCACCAGCCAACTCCTTTGTCCCGCCAAAAACTACAATCCAATCCTCAGCCGTACGGCCTACCAATTGATAATGATTATCTTTGTTTTCTGCCTCCAAATGAGCTTTTTTGCTTGGCCCTTCAACCAACACACGAACCGTTTTACCCAAAAATTCACCAGCAAGATGCCCGCTTATTTCTTCCTGCACCGCCAATAATTCCATATTCCTTCTTCTCTTAACCTCTTGTGATATATCATCTTGCGCATATTTTTCTGCTTTTGTCCCGGGTCTTGGCGAATACTTAAAGACAAAGATGTTTTTGTATCTTACTTTCTTTACTAAACTTACACTTCCAGCAAAAATTTCTTCACTTTCCTCCGGATATCCTACGATAAAATCACCGGCAATTTCAATGCCCGGCACCCTCTCTTTAGCTCTTTCAATAAGCTCCAGGTACTTATTAACACTGTACTTACGATTCATTGCCTTAAGCATTTTATCCGAGCCACACTGGGCAGGCATATGCAGGTAGTTGCATACCTTCGTAAGCCCTGCCATTGCCTGAAGAATCTGGTCGTAAAATATGTCTGTTGGGTAACTTGTGATAAATTTAACCCACTCGATTCCGCTGATTTTACTAATTTCATAAAGCACATCCGCAAGACAATACATTTTGCCACAAGTGGCATATTTATAACAATTTACAGCCTGGCCTAATAACGTTATCTGCTTTACGCCTTGCGCTGACAAACGTTTGGCCTGTTCGACTATTGTTTTTGGATTTCTGCTAACCTCAGGCCCGCGAACATAAGGGACAACGCAGTATGAGCAAAACTTGTTACAGCCTCGCATTATTCGCACAAACGCCTGGCTAGACAGGTTCTGCTGAGCTGTGGAATAGGCAGATTCGAAATCATCAAGGGCCTTATCATTCTTGTTATCAGGTTTTCTGATTTGCTCTGTAACAGCAAGCGATTGGCATTGTTTTCCAAGTGCCTTGTTTATAAGTTCTGGTATTTTCGGTATTTGCGTCGACCCGCAGACGATATCCACTGCTTTGTGTTCAAATAGTTCCACTCCCAGCCGCTGTGCCATACAGCCTATGACGCCTACTATCAGCTCAGGCCTTTTTTGCTTTATATGTTTTAGATGTCCTAAGTGTGAGAAGACCCGCTGCTCAGCGTGCCGGCGCACAGAACAGGTATTTATCAATACAATATCAGCATTTTCAACATTGCCAGATATAGCAAATCCTGCTCGGCCGAGCGCAGAAGCGACAAGGGTGCTGTCGAGCTTATTCATCTGACAGCCGAAACACTTAATGTTAACCTTCCTGGCATTCATATAAATAATTAAGGAACCTGATGAAAAACTTTCAACATTGCACCAATTACAGCAGACCAAATCAAGATTATTCTGTAAAGGGTTGAATAGTAATATGAAAATAGATAGTAAAGGCCGATATTCCGTTTCTGTCCGTCAGGTCACAGCTTTGCTACACGCTTCCTTAGAACCCTGCCTTGCAGCAGCGCTCTAGCGTTTCGCTAACACTTCACCTCCATCAGGTTGTGTAGAGGACTTTCACCTCCAAGTTGTCAAACATGCTCGGCACACAATAAAAGCGAGGCAGGTTTAACCTGCCTCGCTTTTATTTACAAACAGTTACCTGCTGCTTATGGGCAAAAGTAATTGTTGTAATTGTTCAGATAGCCACCTACTGAAGCCAGTAGCGTTACGCCAGTGCCGCCACCTTTATCCACAACACTACCACCCATATCATCTACGGAGCTGGTTTTTCCGTTAGAATTGACGGTCAAGGTTTCAGCCACAGCACTCAGGTCAAAACCGCTCGCAGGTAAATCTGCAATCAGGTTAACGGTGATAGTCTCGCCAGCGGTGCCAGCATATTCCGTAGAACCGCCAACCGTCAAGTCAATCGTAAGAGCCTGTGAGACTGAAACCAAACCAACAACCAACATAAATATGAACACTTTCTTCGTAACTTAACATCCTCCTTCCGTTTACATTAATCACCATCGTAAGCATCCTACATAAGGAAGATACGTCAACTACCTAAAGCACAAGGCAGTAATAAAACACTGCCGCCACTCCAGACTGTGCATTATGGATTCCAAGGACCTGTTGCTGTGCAGTCAATCTCGTATTTTCTCGGGTCACCGTACACATTCCGCCAGTCTGCGATCGTGATTTGGTCGCTGGAGCCAATCTTACCATCCTGGTCGGCATCGGCACACAAATT
>JAFGRL010000120.1 GCA_016935195.1 Sedimentisphaerales bacterium | reverse complement strand
ATTTTAGCCGGCATTGCAGCGTTTTTTGCGACAGTGTTATTCAATCCGTTTCATTTAACGAATCTTACCCACACCTTTGTGATAAGCGTCAGCGAACACGCCAAGATGTGGCGAACGGTTCATGAATGGCACCCTGCCTTTGCGTGGACAAATCCTGTCGGCACGGGATTTCCGTTTCTGGTGATGCTGGTGATGAGTATCGGGCTGATTATGTTTTGGCTATTTAGCAGGTTCCTAAAGCCCAGATTGTTGAAGGCTCCGAAGAATGAATTTGAGGTCCAGAGCAAACTTTTTACAACCTTGTCTCGCATTCTAGGATACTCGGCAGCGGTGTTCGTTTGCTGGGTCACATTTATTTCTTTTTCGTTTGTTAGGGCCGATATTACTGGCCTCTTTTTCTGTGCCTGCCTTGTGACTATTCTGCTGCTGAGTATCTACAACAGCGTGCATTTTATCTACCTGGCTATTGGTCTGAGCCTGCTGGCTTTATGGTCAGGCAACGAACAGGCCGGCTACGAGGGACGATATATCTATCCGTTTGTTTTAGTGCCTGCTTATGTAGTATTGCATATATTTGTTTCGTTAGTGTCTAACAAAGTGAGAGTTAAACCTTTGAATATTATCTTCGTAGCAGCTTCGGCCTTTGTTGCCATTTTTTTGATGATGGCTGTATTTGACCCGTTCAAGTTTGAGCAGTCTGTTTGGCACCTGAAGCAGTTCCTCGGCATAAAGCGAATATGGCACCCCGCATATGAAGCCAATCTTGGCCTGAAATACACGCATCTGTTTGCATCGCTATATATTGTCAATTTAATCTCGATCGTTACCTGGTTTGTATTTTGGATATTGCAAAGGATTATCCCTAAGTCGAACAGTAAGATTGAGGATGAGCAGGAATCGCCGGAGGAATTTAGCCTGGTTAAAATAGATACCGCATTCATTGTTATAGCTGCCTTGACGATTTATATGGCGATTCAGTCACGCAGGTTCATACCCGTTGCCGCAATAGCTGCCTGTCCTCTTCTGGCACTGTTTATTGACCAGATAGTTAAAACTGTTTGTGCTGCGCGTAATTTTTACAGCCGCAACCGTTTTGCCGTTTCGCCGATGTCAATATCCTTGCGAGTGTTTTTTGTCATCTGTGGTGCCGCTGCGGTAATGTTTTTCGGCACCTGGTGGACTCTCAAGTTCAAACGTATTTACCTTGACCCCTGGCCAAATGACCCGAAGCTGACTTCTGTTTTTATGCGAATGACCAATTCAGACGCCAAACCTTTTTATGCCTGCAGGTTTATCAAGGACAATAAGCTCGAGGGTAAGGTATTCAATTACTGGACTGAGGGAGGCTTTATTGCCTATGGCCAGCAGCCCGACCCAAATACGGGCAAAACGCCGCTTCAGCTTTTTATGGATGGCCGGGCACAGGCTGCATATAATCCCGCTGCCTTTCAGGTATGGTCTGAGATAATGGCAGGAGGGCCGGTTTTTTACAACGCAAGGATTAGAGGCCAAAAACTTTCTGATGCCGACTATGTAGATATTGGCAAATGGATAGGCCAGCAAATGAAAAGGCATAATGTCTGGATTAGCCTGATGCCTTTAGCTGAATTTGATTCAAATTTTGTCAAAGGTATCGAGCGCAATCCTCAGTGGCAGCTTGTTTTCATGAATAACAAACAGAGGATATTTGTTGATATAGACAGCCGGCAGGGCAGAGAGCTCTTTGAGGGTATGTTTAATGGAAAAACCGTATTCGGTGACGAATTTTCAAAGAATCTCACTTTGGCCCATAATATGATGCGTTTCGGCAAAACAGAAGAGGAAAACAAGCAAGCTCTTGAGTATGCTATAAAAGCATTCGAGATAAATCCTTCACAGACTCCAATGTTAGAAATCATCTCTGCTGCCAGATTTGGTCAACTCGTACCTTATATTACTAATTTCTGCAAGAATTATTTCGATGAGTTTACAAAGAATAAACACTCTTATGCCGAAAAGGACGGTTATATGCGCAGACTCGCAGCAGCGCGTATCGCTTGCATCCATCTGGGCAGGATCGCCGGAGTTCAAGGAAACAAAAAGCTGGCACAATTTTATACCGCCAAAATGAATAGCTACTCCAGTGAACTTGCAAAGGTGGCAGGAAGTAAGAGATGGTAAACTGCAAACAACAGCAGGCAAATTTGTGGTTCCGGGCGTTCGACCACGATCGACCAACACATGCGAGGAACAAAATGGGCCCAATGGCGATGTAATAATTGAAATAGCTTGGTAAGGCTGTGCAACTTGTTTGCACACGCGGGATCATTTAATAAACCCAAGCCCACACTTGCTGCCCAATTTCCCTCTTTTCCTTACTTCTTTTGTGTGTTGTTTACCCTTTTTGGATCTTTCCGGACTTGCTTTTTAGTTGACCTTACCTTCTTTTTGACAATATCAGAATCATTGGGAGCCCCGGTGCCATTAGTCATTCTAAGTTCTCCTCTAATTTAATAACTCATCTTACAATAATCACAACTATTTTTTCTTTTTCTCATCAACTTTCTTTCTAACCGTCTTTTTGTGTTTTGTTAAACGCGCCGCCTTCTTTTTTTTTATAGCTTTCTTACATTTTTTGCTCCGACCAACACCATTAGTCATTATTTTTCCCCTCTAATTAGAAAGAATATCTTTACCTCGTTCATAGAATTTCCTTCGCGCATCCCAAGCCCCAATTCCCAGACGGCTAATTTAGTTCGTGTTTTTCTTCATGTTTTTGTGATACAATTATTTTTGAATTTTGCATTGTATTTTTGATATTTGCATTTTGATTTTTAATTTCCCAACGCTACCCGCTGTCCTCGACCACCGAACCCTGAACCCTATCCTAGAGTCACGATACGCATCACGGATCACGGCATCTGCGGATTTGATTGATTTGCATCGATGACATATGCCGAATCATATATTTATTTGCAAAATCTTAAATGGTGCTGTAGTATTAAATTATGGTCGGCAAAAGAGAAAAAACGATGAACTCTGTCAGTGTTTTTTTGCCCTGTTATAATGAACAGGATAATATCAGCAGCACCGTAGATAAGGCACTTGAGGTTTTGAAAAAGCTGGGGGCTGATTTTGAGGTGATTATTGTTGATGACGGCAGCTCTGATGATACCGGCCGGGTTGCCGACGAGATTGCAGATAGGAATCCGCAAGTTAAGGTGGTACATCACCCAACCAATTTAGGCTACGGGGCGGCACTGCAAAGTGGTTTTAAGTCGGCAACAAAATCGCTTGTTTTTTACACAGACGGTGACGGCCAGTTCGACATAAGTGAAATGCCGGCATTGCTGCCGTTAATGGAGCACTATGATATCGTCAGTTGCTACAGGATAAATCGACAGGATAATCTTGTTCGTAAAATTAACGGCTGGTGCTGGACAAAACTGGTTTGCTTATTGTTTGGTATGAAAGTACGTGATGTCGATTGTGCCTTCAAATTATATAAGAGAAGAATATTTGACGATATCAAACTGTCGAGCGGCGGTGCTTTGATTGACACTGAAATTTTAGCCCGGGCCATTCGTAGAGGCTATACCCTTACACAACGGCCGGTACACCACTATCGGCGAACAGCCGGGGAACAGACCGGTGCCAAGCTGCGAGTGATATTTCGTGCTTTTTGGGAGTTGTTGAAGCTTTACAACAGTATCCGCAAAAAAGAGAAAAACTAATCGGGCCCTGCTACCTAATTGGTTTAGGCCTTGGCTTTGTACTTTTGCCAGTAGTCTGGGTAGAGTTCTTTGGCCTTTTGGTCAAGCTCCTGGTCGCTGATGGCGGTCAGTCGCCCCTGCTTTTCGTACTGGTCGATAACCCAGCGGGCCAGCTTATGGACCCTTATCTTATTTATCCGTTCTTCGCCTTTTAAGCCAAAGAACTCGTTTAGCCAGTGGGCAACGCCGTCTGCGCCGCTTTTGTCGGTAATGGCAACCCGAGGCGGCCGGCCTAAAAGCTTCTCTGTGTCAAATATATTGTAAATTCTCTCATCCTGGCGAAGGCCGCCGGCGTGGATACCAGCCCGTGTAGTATTAAATGACCTTCCGGCGAATGGATAATTATCTGGAATCGGCAGACCAATGGAAACCATATATTCAGCAAGCTCGGTAATCGCCAGGGTGTCAATGCCACAGGTGTTGCCTTTAATAGCGATATATTCGAAGATAGCGCCTTCCATAGGAGGATTGCCCGTTCGTTCGCCGAAGCCAAACAATGTGGTATTGACCGCATCACAACCATAAAGCCAGGCTGTGGCGCCATTTACGTGTACCTTGTGAAAATCATTGTGTCCGTGCCACTCCAGGCGGCTGCTGGGTACTCCGCATTCCTTATTGAGCTTATATATAAGTTTTGGCACACTCCTTGGAAGCTCAGCACCCGGGTAGCTGACGCCAAAGCCCATTGTATCGCACAGACGTATCTTGACAGACAGCTCCTCAGGGACCTGTTGGCTCATTTCCATCAGGCGGTCAACAAAGGGCAGGACAAATCCGTCAATATCTGCCCGCGTTACATCTTCAAGGTGGCATCTCGGCCGGACACCAGCTTCGAAAGCAGCATCGACGACCTCACAGTAACTTTCCAGGCACTCTTTTCGGCTGCGAAACTTCAGTTTCTGGAAGATATGATAGTCTGAACAGCTTGTAAGCATGCCGGTTTCCTTCAGGCCTGCCTCTTTCACCAGGCGAAAATCACCCTTTACGGCACGTATCCAGCCTGTGCACTGCGGATACTTATGACCCAGCGCTCGACAGCGATCCAATGTTTCACGGTCGTTATTAGTGTACAGAAAGAATTCTGTCTGGCGTACCGCACCTTCAGGGCCACTCAGCCGGCCCATCAGGTCATATATATGCACCATCTGGTCTATTGTGTAAGGGGGACGGGCCTGCTGGCCATCGCGGAACGTTGTGTCAGTTATGTGGATATCCCGCGCCTTGACGGTTGAAAAGTCGAACTCAACCGCTTTACCATCGACATATTCAATGACCGGCCCATTCAAACGGATAAGGGGCGGCAGCTTGTGTGGAAAGGTATCCTCAAGCAGATTCGGCTCGACGGCATCGACAAGCTGATGGCGCTTTTTAACTTTTTCCATAATCGCACCTTTCTATAGTACTATGCAAATTACTGTTCTATTTCAATACCTTGTTCCCTGCAGACCTTCGTAATAAACTCGGCAGCCTTTCCAACAGTTTCAACTGCCAGGGCGGCATCTTCGTCCATTTCGATGGCGAACTCTTCCTCAAACATTGCCACAAGCTCGATTGACTGTATGCTCTCGGCGCCTAAGTCGGCAGTGAAGCTGTGCTCGTTTTTAATTTGTTCCGGAGATATCTTTAAAACCTTAGCGGCCACTGACTTGACCCGCTCTTCTACTGTTGCCATTTTTTCACCTCCTATAGACTGTTTGTGATTACTGAATACAATAACCTCAGGTGCCGATTCAAGAAGCGCACCACACCTCTGCAGAGCACTAAAGAAACGTATATTAGCGTGGGGTTGGCATGTTGGCAAGTGTTTTTCTGCGTTTCTGCAGTATGAAGGCCTGCCCTGCCAGGAGGTTTACCGAAGCTATACACACTTCTGCGAGAGAAACGGCTTTAGACCAATGAACAGTAATAACTTTGGAAAAGAGGTAAAAAGAGCTATGCCTGCCACCAAAAAAGAACAGAAAAGATTCGGCAGAGCAAGAACGACCTTCTATTTAGGCTTAGCCGTGAAAGACGGTTCAGAAGCGGCAACAGAATCTATAGAAACTGTCAATACTGACTACCATGACTACAACGACTATAGCAAATTCTAACTGTTTTTGTATTTAAGGTTCTTAAGTTACGAAACAATATAGGATTTGTTATAGTCATTATTGACAACCTTTATGGTCTTGAATTCGAATGTTAATTTAGGGGGCCTATTATGTCCGAGCCTGTTATTTTAGGCAAGATTCTGCCGGCCGATAATTCTGTGTTCCCTGTGAGATTTGTTCCAGACAGGGGCAATATTGCCCCCATCCTGCTCGGCTTTGATCAGTGCCTGCAACTGAGGGGTTCCCTGATGCCCGAACTGATCTCCAACACCAATGGAATATTTTGATAATGTCATATATATCTTACTTTCTTCATTAAGAAGATGAAAATAATTCTTCTAATTGCTTTAAGGCAACATTTACGAGTTTTTCACCCGTACCTTTTTCATATCTTGTGGTACCGATATCCGCTCCGAAGCCTCCCTCCTGGATGGCTGTTGCGGTAGGTATATACTTAATCCAGCCATTGGCAAGCTCAATAACAATAGTATGTTTCGACTTGGATTGCTTCTTTATTTGCATACCAAGCTCACAAAAGAGCTCTCCTGGAAAGCCAACAATCCCAAGATCGCCGATTCTAATTGCCATAATCTCGATTTCATTCTGAACTTCATGCATTTGAACCCACATTTTAGCGTAAACTTCCTCCGACAGCCCATCTATTTGCCAATGTCCAGGATTATTTTTGGCCTTGGCTAAAATATCCTCTGCCCATTTAAGCTGTTCATCATTTATTTTTATGCGGCCGATTGGCACAATCTGGCGCGAAACAGCTATTTCATTACCATTTATAGGTATCTGGTTGTTGATTGCTTCTTTAGCTGAGACAGCGAGCATATAGCCAACTCGCTGAGCCATCATATAGCCCCGGCCTTGTGTTGGATCAGTGTAGTCGATATGGTTTATATTACCACAGCAGCCATTGAAAAAGCCTGTTATGAAATCATTGTCGAATATTTTAGTCATCGCCTCGGCCAGATAACCACAGAAGTCCGCTGTATAGAGATGATTATCCCCAGCCAGGATAGCCGGATGCAAGGCAAAGTTAACCATCGCGGCTTTAGGCCTGCTATTTTGCTGAACTGTCAAAGTTGTGACTAGGGGATCTATAGGACCGGAAGGACCAAAAACAAAATCATCTGGAAAGTTTTCCCAATTGGAGTGAATTTTACTATCTTTGCATTTGAGCCGACGGTTAAACGAGATACGTTCTTCTTTATTATAACCGATATACAAGTTACTATCGCTTAAATTTTCATTAGCAAGGATAACAGCAGAAGCGGCTTTTTTTAGAAAATTATCGATTATTTCCGGTTCAACAGCAGGCAGGTACGGATCATTATAAGTAATCGGTCCGCCATGAGTATGGGTTGTACAGATTAGAACATCCTCTGCATAAATGCTGGTTTTTGAGGCGATATAATCCCTCATCATGGCAACTTTATCCTGTTCAAGACCGCAAAGGTCAGTAGAAAGCAAAGCTATCCTGCGATCTGAACCTGCAAAAACAAATGCACGTGAATAAAGCCGGTCATGAATTCCACTGGCAGAGTAATCATCCCTGACATTACCATATATCGGCAGCCCTAAAGCAGGTGTAAAATCAACTTGTGCAAAGCCAGTCTTTAATTCTTTCATATCAAAAATTCTCCTTAATAAATTTTTTATCAATTATCAATACATTTTCCGGTATAGCATAAGAGAGTATGCTGTTGGAACTGCTGATCATATAGCTTCCGTTTACAGCACTCTCGTCGAAGCATCTTTTCATTTTTTTCTCTGACATGGCTTGTAGTATCGCATAAATATAGAAACCTATAAAACAGCAGCAACGATTAACTTTCAGTTATTTCAATATCTGCCAGCGGAAAATGTTGCTGACAACCATAGACGTCACGATCACCAATGCTGCCGGAACTTGTAAACGACCTTGGAAAGCTGACCTTGATAGCTAATACCTGGCTGAGATCGTTGATCTGTACATCGTCTGCTTTTACAGAATAAAGAGAGGCTATTTCGCTTATACGATTCTTCAGTTGAATCAGCACGTTTTCAAATCTATCTTTTTCATCAAAAATCATATCAATAGTAAAAGTAAAAGGGCCTGCGTTTTTACTTCGAATAACTTTTGCATAATTGTACAACCTCATCTTTATACCTCTCTAAGCTCTACCGGAAACAGTGCTGACTCGCTTTGTGTCTCCATTAAGTGATAGACAGAGAATTCATAAGCCGGGCCGCCTTGAAAATCCGACGGTGAAAATGGAAATGCCAGATTGCCGGCTGTTGCTTTCCTGCCGGCAAAATCCTGGTGCAAAGCTGTTGACCTTGCAAGACTTAAAACAGTGTCGGCAAGTTCCTGGCTGGCAGCGACCGCCTCGATCAATATCCCAATTTCCCGCGGCAATCTTTTGTCTCCGCTTTTAATGGTCACCGCATCTAATCCATAACGCCTGAAGCAAAGCTTATAATCTTCTTTTTCAAGAGTGCCTTGAAGATTTTCGGCGACTCTTTTCTTTACCTGTTCAATAATAAGGTCAATGTTTTCGATAGCAGCCGGATCGCTGACGCCTGCAATGGTAATTGTCCTATAGCCTTTGAGCTGAGCAGCTTCGAGCTTGATAGTACGCTTTGTACCGACGATAAGTTTTGTACCTGAAACCTTAACACTTCGGTCACCAACTGCCTCGAAAGTCGAATCAGTCATATCAACCTTACCCTCAGGTTCAATAAAACAATCAGGGTTTGGCTGTTCATATAGTGAGTGTCCCGCGACGGATTGCGGGGTGCATTTTCTTTGTTCATTAGCAGGAGTAACAATAAAACAGTCCTTATGTAATTCAACTATAAGTGAGTCATTGGCACCAGCCGGTATCGCACACAAAGCGCCGCACTCTGCGATTTTAGCACTGTGCAAAGCAAGACCTGAATTGTAGCCTTTCAATATCGGCAATGAAGCAAATATTGCGGTATCACAACATCTGCCTGCAACAACGACATCAGCTCCGCTTTGCAAAGCATTTATTATAGGCTCAGTGCCCATCTGGCCAACAAGGTTCTCGCTGTTATCAATTAGCTCCCGCGTCAATTTATGCACAGGACCACAGGAACTTATTTCCCCATTTGCAAGAGCATCGGCAGCAATCTCTTTTTCCAAATCTGCGTAAATAACCGCTAACTTAAAATGCAACCGGTTTTTGCGAGCCAATTCAAGCAGGATATCTACAAAAAAATCAATATGAGCTTTAGCCCCCGAACCCCCGGCAGTTCCTACGATCAATGGGATGTTTCTTTTTCTTGAAGCGATCAAAGCTGGTTCAAGGTCACGCTTTATCTGTAACTCTTTAACAAAACTCGTCCCGCTTCCAAGATAGTAAGGCCCAGGATCAGTCGAACCATTGTCGGCTCCAACAAACGCCGGATTCTCATCAAGCCCGCGTTCAAGACTGGTTAGAGGATACCCGTATCCCAACATGCCACAAATCGAAACGTATTTCATTGGATTGGTTTCCGCTGACACTGTATATTCACCTCAGTATACTCAAAATCGTCCGGTATGGATAATTTCCTGTATGTTTCGCTGAGTTTTAAAGAAATTTCCTTGTCCATTTGCTCAAAATAATTGTTGCCATGAGCGTCCATATCAACAAAGAATGGCCCAAATTTTTCAACCTCTATGATCCATGTCGCTTCTGTTTTTCCGAGTTCTTCGAGAAAATGTACGGCATGAATTTTCTTTATTTGCTTTGACAGCTGATTGCCGCAAATACCAATTTTGGTAAGGTGAACGCCCCCGACTTCCTTAAGAGCCTTGGAGGTTTCTTTGCCCATTGTTGTCTTTCCGATTAGTGTATGTAGTTGCAGCTTTCTGATAACTTCTGCGCTATAACGTTCGAAGCGAATGCTCGATGTAGGCTCTACGCTTACAACTTCCCAATTGTCAGCAACAGCCTTCATGACGGGTCCGACATGGAAGAAACAATTTATTTTTTCAAAATTGATTGGCGGAATAATTTCATCTTCAATAGCGCGGATATGAAACCTGCTTCGGCCTGTAAAAATTAAACCGCTAACGGTTACAATGTTACCCAGCTTAAGCTTGCGGGCGTCATCGGCACTTATAGGTAATTTCAAATCAACAATTTTATCCATCAGCACTCTCGGGTATAAGACACCTGGCCATCGCGGGTTATTACCGCTTTATGACGGCGACAAATAGAACACTGAGCATTGACTGCGACAGGGAGTGCGGCGGTGTGTGTCATCGCGGTCTTGATATGCAAACTAAGGACAGCATTTGCCCCTCGTGATCCCATAGGCCCAAGGCCCAGCCCGCGTAAGGCCTCCATCAGTTCTTTTTCAAGTTTAGATATCAGGGGGTCCGTATTTGAAGTGCCAAGAGGCACCAGCACAGCTGCCTTTTTCGCAAGCTTCATACATATATCAGCTGTACCACCAATACCGATTCCCACTATCGCCGGCGGACATATCTTGCCGGAGTAACAGCCTTGATAGACACTATCGACAACAAATTTCTTAACTGCTGCGATACCATCGGAAGGATAGAGCATGCGATAGAATGTTCCAAATATTTCCGAACCACCGCCCTTAGGAACAGCCCATATCTCGATACCTTCTTTTGTATTATCAAATTCCAGATTAACCTGCGGCATTTCATTGCCGAGGTTATTGCCCGGATTGCTGCGAGTTAAAGGCTCAACCATTGTGGGTCTTAAAAAACAATCTTCGGTGGCTTTAACAGTAGCTTCTCCGGCACAATCGGACAAAGAAGCAAAACCGCCTTCGATTTCTTCTACATCCCTGCCGACAGTAACGAAAAACAAAGGATACCCCGTATCGCCGCAGATAAGTCCGTCGCCAGAGCCGGCCTGCTCTGCATTTTTAAGGGTTAGCTCGAGGTGTGCTTTTGCCAGCGACTCAGTTTCTTCTTCAAGAGCTCTTGCAAGAAACAATTTCACATCGGGCGGAATTAACGTCACCGCCCGACACATCGCTTCGTACATTGCAGTTTGTATTGTTGAAATTGTAATCATTTTTTAAGATTGCCAGAATCGCACGTAGAACGGCTTCAGTTAGCCTCAGCCGTGCCCGCGGTAAGCAAAGAAACAACTTACTATCCCTATCACAATAATAACCTCAGGTGTTGATTCAAGAGGCGCACCGCACCTCTGCAGAGTACTAAAGAGCCATATATTAGCGTGGGATTGGGATATATTCAATTATTTTCCCCTTGTCTTGGTACTTGCCGGATTGTAGATAAGCAGAGGCAGGAGGCATTGGCTTAGCGGAAGAATGGGCTAAAAAGATTTGCAAAAGCTTTCTTTTGCCGTATAATACCGACCGCCAGCCGGTTTAGGTGCGATGTTTATAGCCGAAAAGGCTGTTTTGTGGGTATAATAAGGTTCAAGGCGTACTGATTATTGTGGTAGGGAGTTTTTATGGAACAGATACTTCAAAGCCAATTCAATTTATTTGCTGATGAGCTGCCGTCAATAGACCAGATTAACGGCATCTGCGACTATGTACACTCCAGCGAGAGAAGTCTGATTGAATTTTCTCAGCAGGTTGAAGAAAATACGTCCAATATTAGTCAGAAGGCGTGCTTAGCCACAGGGATAGGCCTTTATATTCTTGGCAGGGACAGTGAAGCAGCAAATAAATTAGCTAAGGCAAAAGATTGTAAGGAAAAGTTTATGTACCTTGCCTTTGCTTCTCGCCGATTAGGCAAATTCGATGAGGCGATAGAGCATCTGCAAATGAGTCTTAAATACGGTGCTGACCCGTTGACAGCAGGTCTGGAAAAGACAGCTACGTACCGCCTTGCTTTGCGATATGAGGAGGCACAAAAAGAAATCAAAAAGCTCAGCAACTTCGAGAATGTCAGTGCGGATTACCATTACCAGCTCGGCCGGCTCCAGGAAAGCCAGGGACTCTACGAACAGGCCACAGATAACTATAAAAAAGCACTGGAATTGTTACCGGACCACTGCCAGGCCTTGTTTCATTTGGCCTATCGATGTGATTTGTCCGGCGACGAAGAAGCTGCGATAGACTATTACAAGCAGATTGCATCGAGCTGGCCGGTTTATGTTAGTGCTCTGCTTAATCTTGCTGTGCTTTATGAGGATGCCGGACAGTTCGATAAGGCCAGCCGATGCATTGATAAGGTGTTGAAATATCATCCAAACCATCAAAGAGCGATACTGTTCAAAAAGGACATCGACAGCTCGAAGACGATGTTTTACGACGAAGAAAAGGAAAGAAAAATAAGCTATAAAACTCAAATTCTTGAGACACCTATCTCAGATTTCGAGCTTTCGGTGCGCAGTAGGAACTGTCTTACGAAAATGAACATCGATACACTCGGAGACCTCTTGAGAATTAGCGAGTCGCAACTGCTTTCCTATAAGAACTTTGGCGAGACCTCGCTTCGGGAAATCAAAATCATGCTCGAAACAAAGGGATTATATCTTGGTATGGCACTGGAAAAAGACCATCCGCCAGTTGTAGAAGCTGCTGATACGGATGTCGCAGGCGAGAAAGACGATGCCCTTTTGTATAAACCTATCACTGATCTCAGGCTGTCTGTTCGAGCTCGTAAGTGCCTCGAGAGGCTTAATATATGCACACTTGCCGAGTTGACCAGCAAAACAGAGGCTGAGCTTTTGGGTGTTAAGAACTTTGGCGTGACGAGCCTCAATGAAATAAAAAAGGCCATTGACAATCTTGGATTGTCACTGCGTGAATTGGATTAGACGTTTGGTTATAGGTCAATACCCATCTGCTTTCAAAAATTTTCAGACCCGTATAACCATAGGGGTTTTGCTGGCTCTGTTGTTTAGTTCGGCCTGCAGGCCGAAGCGCCCGCCAAAATCCACACCTCAGATGGGCGCCGAGGGACAATTCTGGGTTAGAGTTTTGCTGGCCAGAGATGCCAACAGTTGCTTTTTCAACACATGCTCGCCTTTTTTGGTTAAACAAGGGTATCTAAAAACCTACCTTTATGGTTTCGGCAAGCCCGAAGCTGGTACACAGATAACTATCTCCAAAGGGACCATAACAATTGCCGGTAAGCCATTTTCATCTGAAAGAATAACAATAGAACCTGATGAGCCCTGTATCTTTAATCTCGATGGTTACGATTACCGAGGTATGCTGGAATTGATAGTAAGGCCGGACGGATTGGGATTTGATGCTGTGAATCTGGTGCCGCTGGAACCTTACCTTGCCGGTGTCGTAGGCGCCGAGATGCCTGACTATTGGGAACCCGAGGCCTTGAAAGCCCAGGCTATTGCCGCACGGACCTATTGCATGTACATCAAGAAGCGCTTCGGGGCAGGGCGTAACTGGGATGTCAGAAAAACCGCAGCAAACCAGGTTTATCTGGGTGTTGCCATCGAATCACCATTGATTTGGCAGATTATAGACGAGACCTGGGGGGAGGTTTTGACCTGTCCTAAAGGCCGGGAGAAGCTTTTCCCTGCTTACTACAGCTCGGTCTGTGGCGGCCATACAGAGGACAGGCGGAATGTATTCGGCGGGGGCGATGAGGCGGACTGTAACAGGGCAGAAACATTAGCAGGAGTTCGATGCCCGTACTGCAAAGACGTCGTAAGGCCGAAATTTTTCTTCTGGCCGGATGTTTATATCGACAAGAAAACAATCAGCCAACGTCTGATTCAGAGTTATCCAAGCCTGAAAAGATTAGGAGAAATTGTTAATATTGTTGTTGCTGAACAAAGCGATTACGAACAATTCTCACGGTTGACGCAGATCAGAATAGTCGGCTCAAATGGTAAGAGTGATAGCCTGCGGGCTGAAGATTTCCGACTCGCTATTGACCCAAGCGGCAAAAGCTTGAAAAGTACGGTTTTCCAGCTAAAAGACCTTGGCGATACCTGGGCATTTTTGCAGGGACGCGGCTGTGGCCATGGTGCCGGAATGTGCCAGTGCGGTGCTCAGGCGATGGCCAGAAAGGGCAAAACTGCTAAACAGATTCTTTCATATTACTATCCAGGCTCTAAAATTGTAAGTTTGTACTGATATTACAGACTTTCAGTAATACTTTTTAGATAAGAATGAACCGATTATTTATGGAGCTTATTCTTGACTTTAAATGGGTAATTTTGAAATTTTAAATCAGGATTCTAATTGTCCGGCAAGGCGCGGGCTACTACGAACGTCTCACGGTGATATTGAGACACCCGTCTTTATGCCCGTCGGCACCGCAGGCGCAGTCAAGGGAATCCTACCTCAACAACTAAAGGACATTGGTACCAAGATGGTCCTGGCTAATACTTACCATTTACTGCTTCGGCCCGGTGCAGAGGTAATTGAAAAACTCGGAGGGCTCCATAATTTTATGGCCTGGCACGGGCCGATTCTTACTGACAGCGGGGGTTATCAAATTTTCTCACTGGCACCTCTTGTAAGAATCGACGAGGATGGCGTCGAGTTTACAAGTCATATTGACGGAGCAAAAATCTACCTGACGCCCGAGAGGGCTATAAAAGTCCAGAGCCAATTGGCCCCTGATATTGCGATGTGCCTTGATGAGTGTATATCCTGCTCTGTCCCGGCAAGCGAGCTGGAAAGGGGCGTCGAGAGAACTATTCGATGGGCGAAACGTTGTAAACTTGCGCACGAAAAAAAAGAACAGCAGCTTTTTGCCGTGGTGCAGGGCGGAATTGATCTGTCTGCGAGGAGCTATTGCGCAGCCGAATTGGTAAAGATAGCATTTGATGGCTACGCAATCGGCGGTCTCAGTGTCGGCGAGGGATATGATGATATGATAAGAACCGTTGAACATACCGTTGAGCTGCTGCCGTATAATAAAGCCCGCTATTTAATGGGTGTTGGCAGGGCGACAGATATTGTTGCTGCTGTAAGAGCTGGAGTTGATATGTTCGACTGTGTACTTCCGAGCCGAAATGGCAGAAACTCGCTTGCTTTTACCGAAAATGGCCCTGTGAGACTTCGTAACAGTGCTCATACGAATGACAGCCGGCCTATCGAATCCGGATGTGATTGTTATGCCTGCAAAAATTTTAGTCGTGCCACAATCAGGCATTTCTTTAATGTGGGGGAGATGCTCGGGGCGATTTTAACATCCATTCACAATCTGAGGTTCTATCAAAGATTAACGGCCAGCATCAGAGAATCGCTACGGCGGAATGAATTTGATGACTGGGCGAAGACTTATCTGCAAAAATACGGCAACTTTTAGCAGTAATAGAACACTTGGGTATTATTTGCTGCTTCCGGCTGAATATCAAAAGGTAAAGTATCAAAAAATTCTCTGTTAAATGAAACGATTTTAAGTTATAAGAAATGATTCTAAGGTTCAAAGATGAAAGGAAAACAGAAATGGCAAATATCTGGATATTAGCCCAAGGCCCGGCCGGGCAGGCCCAGGATACCGAGGGTTCTGTCGTTACTTCGGAGCCTGTTACAGAGCAGGGTCAGACGACGGTGGTCGTGTCCGATTCCAACTCGGTTCCGCCGAGCACGCCGCGGAAGCAGCCTTTTGGAAACACATACTGGATATTTATCGGGCTGATGCTCCTGATGATGTATTTTGTGTTATTCAGAGGGCCTCGCAGAAAACAGCAGGAGCAAAGGAAAATGGTCCAATCACTGCAGAAAAACGACAGGGTCAGGACCATCGGTGGAATAATCGGGACTGTTGTGGATGTAAAGGATGACGAGGTAACTCTAAAGGTTGATGAGTCAAATAACACGAAGATTAAGATCATCAGCTCAGCAATTGGAAGAAACTTCGCAAAACAGTAAGAATAAAAGAGAGCATCGGATATCTCTGAGCAGATTTAGAATTTGAGGGCTTTTGTAGGAAACAGTAATGAAAAAGAACATTTTAACCAAGGCCATCTTTATTATTGTGTTTGTGCTTGTCGCTGTCTGGACACTATATCCGCCGAATAAGACATTAAAACCGGGTATTGATTTGGCAGGTGGGACAAGTCTGATTTATGAAATCGACACACGAGGATTGACTGAAGCTGACAAAAAGGACTTATCCCAGAAAATGATAACCGTCCTGCGAAGGCGGATAGACCCTGCCAATATTCAGAATCTGGTATGGAGGCCGCAGGGCAATACGCGTTTCGAGATACAAATGCCGTTAGCAAACCGCCAGGCACGTCTAAAGCGGCAGGAGTTTGACAAGGCTCTCAGCCAAATGCTGGATAAAAATATAAACCCCGCAAAGATTAT
>JAFGRL010000119.1 GCA_016935195.1 Sedimentisphaerales bacterium | reverse complement strand
TTTACCGAAAATACTTTCACATCACCTCGAACATTGGAAAGGTAAATATGTCTGCCATCAGGAGAAAAAATTAAACCTGTTAAGCTCAACAAAGCGTTGGAGTCTTCCTTTGGTTCAAGGGATGATTCGATTTTGTCTCCGGGCATGGCTACTTTTTGGAGAATGTGGCCTGTAGCCGGGTCAATAACGTAAAGCTGATTGTTTTTGCCTGAAGTTACCAGCAGCTTGCTATTAGGACTTAACGCCAGTGCCTGAGGACGCAGTCCGGGCATCCGTATTTGCTGACCGGCAGGGGTCAGAATTTGGCTTGTGGGCATGATGTAGCGATTCTTTGATACCTGGCCCACAGGGGCAACTTGCAATTGGGTTTGGTCCAATGAGCATCCGACTAACAGACTCGCCAGCGTAACGCTCAAGACGCAAAGACTAATAAAGATCCAAATATAAACATTAAAGAAACCTTGGTATACTCTTTTCATTGTTTTCCTTCCTGTTTCTTTCATAGGTTATTTTCTCCAGAGTGGTTTTGAGCTATCTCGATTTATATCCACCTTCTCGTTTTGTTTTTATAATTCTGCCATTCTTTTCCAGTTTCAATTTGCCTCTACATCAATATTCTGGAATCGCTTGTTTTCATAGATTAGTTTTACCATCTCGATTAAGTGACATTGCTAATCCCACAACTCTGCGGACGGTAATGATTATAATCCATCCGCCAGCGATCCGCAACATATCTCAGCACTTCTACCACGTCTGGCCCTTTAATCGTTTGATTGACATCGATAGCCAGAGACTCTCGGGTAAATTCATCGATCACTACCAGCAGTTTCAGCAGCCGACCATTTTCCAGTCTTTCAGAAAGAAAGGACAGGCGTTTTTGCTGCCGCCTGTATAAAGCTGCTTATGCTGCTACCGTAGAAAAAATCATGTCTATCTTCGTCAAGTTCTTTTACGGCCTTTTCCTTGTGTTCTTCTTTTTCCAAATAGTTTCGATGTGGATATTTTGGCGGCATGAATTTGTAGAATTTTCAGGCTTTCTTATAACTTTCTGGCAATAATCGCAAACTCCTTGGATTTAGAGTCGAATGGTGAGCCTGCAACATCTGAATAAAGATTCTCAACTGTAAACCCACACTCCTCAAACTCCATCTTCAGAGTATCATGGCTGAAATATTGTAACCAGTTATAAATGGTTCGTGTGCGTGCTGGCTCGATGATTGTATATTTGTCGAGTACCACTTTTTCTGTGTCGTACTTGAAAGTGTTCAAAAATCCGTAATAATCATTAGGAGACCAGAAGCCATTGAGCTGATTGGTTTCGTATGATGATGCCTCTTCACGCTCTTCAAAAGCCGTCAATGAATATACATCAAGAAGGATAGCACCGCCAGGCTCAAGGATTTTGTAAAACTTGTTCAACATGGCATTACGCTGAGATGGGCTAAGAGCACAGAAGTCACACATGATCATTAGAATAAGATCAAATCGATCATCTGTTTCGAACTCAAGGTAATTCTGATTTACATAGTTAATCGACAGACCCTCCTTGTTTGCAACGTCTTGTGCATACTGAATAGACCGTTTAGAAAAGTCTATCCCAGTAACAGTTGCTTTCCTTTGAGCCAGTTTTGTCGTATACAATCCTGGTCCACAACCAAAATCAGCAATTCTTTTATTTGCAATATTAAAGTGAGACTCAATCCATTCAACTGAACGCTTGATGAATTCAGCATTTCGAGATGAAAGATCCACCTCTCCATTCAGGTGGAATGAAAGCATCTGCTCTGATATGTATTCGTCTGTCCACAAATCACCTGCTGTATAAAACTCAAATGGCTTAGGACGTTCATTGATTTTCTTCAATTCTTCAAACATTTAATAACTCCAGCACGAATTAATTTGGCTTTATTCATCTCTGTGGACTGTATCAGGAGAAAAGGCTGGAATACAGACTGCAATATACTCAGCTCCCTCGGGGCCTGGCGTGCTGTATTGAACCCACTGGCCACGAGGTGATATCATAGCCTCATTTGCACTAATGTCAACTGTTTCATTTTCTGTTTTAACTCGAAGAAAGCCTTTGTCAAAACAAGAAGTTTCAAATATGCTTATGTGATTTATGACCTCAATCACCGTAGAAACACTGACAAAATATTGCAATGGCTTAAGTCTTTGGGAATTATAAGTCTGGGTAGATTCGGAACATTTGAATACTTGAATATGGATGAGATAGTAAAGCGAAGCAGGGCGTTGGCAGTAAAATTGAATGAAAACAATGTCAGAGGACCATAAGTTCCGTCGTTGAAGCTGCCTAAATGAAAGAACTATACTATATCTACTCGGCCGCGATTTAATCGAAGAACTCAATTGCTCATCTATTAAGTTGAGATTGCTTCGGTCTCTTCGTTCCCTCGCAATGACATTTATTGGTCTATCTGCCACAGAGCAGTAGTGCCTGGATGGAAGTTTTTTCATATGCCCAGTGTGCTGTTACTGATTCATATGAAGGCAGATTTGGCTTGACGGATTATAGGGAGGTTAATAAAGTTAGTTTTTTCCAAAAACAGTTTTTTCTCAGGATTACGCTAAATGGAAGAAGCTATTGCAAAAGCAGGCTCACTTATCGAGGCGATGGCGTATATCCGCAAGTTTCGCAGCCGGATTGTAGTGGTAAAGCTCGGAGGCAGTATCCTTGAAGACAGTATTCTGGAAAAAAAACTTCTGACCGACATAGCGTTTATGGCTGCCGTGGGTATTCAGCCTGTTATTGTTCACGGCGGGGGCAAGGCTATAACCAGGGCGATGGAACAGGCGGGACTTGAGCCCGTCTGGGTACAGGGCAGACGGTATACCGACCAGCGAACTCTTACAATAGCCGAACACACGCTTGTCCACAAGGTTAATGGCAACATTTGTCAAACACTGTTGGACCTGGGCTGCAAACCAATGGGACTGCATTCGCTAAGCACCTGTGTACTGGTAGCAGAGAAACTTCATATTGCAGGCGAGAATGGAAGAAAATTGGATTTGGGATTAGTAGGCAAGGTTGTGGAAGTAAACGGCCATCTTTTGAAGACACTTTGTGCTGCCGGAACAATACCGGTAATTGCGCCCGTTGCAAGAGACAAGGCCGGCGAAAGACTAAACGTCAATGCCGATAGCGCAGCAGGTAAAGTAGCAGCTTCTGTGGAAGCTGAGAAACTGGTAGTGGTAAGCGATACTCACGGGATATTGCAGGATTTAAGTGATCCTGCCAGCAGGGTTTCAAGTGTTAATGAAGAACGGATTAAAGAGATGATTGCCAGCGGCATTATAACCGAGGGAATGTTCCCAAAAGTCGAGGCGTGTATGACAGCCCTAAAAGCAGGGGTGAAGAAGGCACACATCATAGACGGACGTATCGAGCATTCACTGCTTCTTGAGATTTACACCGACGAGGGTGTAGGCACAGAAATAATTAAAAAATAGTGGACAGCAGTAGGGAGGTAAAAGGTAAGAAAGTTATGACGACACAGGAAACGATAGAGTTATTTGATAAATATGTTATCGGCAATTACAACCGCTTGGCTCGTGTTATAGTTCGGGGACAGGGCTGCTATCTTTACGACGCCGACGGCAACGAGATATTGGATATGTTTCCGGGCTGGGCGGTAAGCGGTATAGGTCACTGTCATCCGAAGGTAGTTGAGGCAATAGAAAAACAGTGCAGGGAACTTCTGCATATAGATAACACTTTTTATTCTGAGCCGCAGGGCAGGCTGGCAAAACTCCTGAGTGAGCGTGCCTTTGGGGGAAAATGTTTTTTCTGTAACAGCGGTGCTGAGGCTAATGAGGCTGCGTTAAAACTTGCTAGGCTTGCCACCGGAGATAAGAAATACAAGTTCATTACTGCAGAAGGCAGTTTCCACGGCAGGACCTTTGCAACAGTAACAGCAACTGCCCAGCCGAAATATCACGAAGGTTTTTTACCGTTATTACCCGGATTTGTCTATGTGCCGTTCAATGATATTTCAGCACTTGAATCGGCTTTTAGTGATGAGGTTGCGGCCGTTATGGTTGAACCCGTTCAGGGTGAGGGCGGCATAAACATTGCTGCTGAAGAATATCTACGGACAATCAGGCGTCTGTGTGATGACAACGATGCATTGATGATTTTAGATGAGGTACAGACAGGTGTTGGCAGAACAGGTAAGTGGTTTGCATATCAACACTACGATGTTGTCCCGGATATTATGACTATGGCAAAGGCCCTCGGCGGTGGCGTGGCTATTGGTGCGATGATGGCGACAGAACAAGTTGCCGCTTCTTTAGTTCCCGGCAAGCACGCTTCAACATTTGGCGGCAACTGTCTTGCCTGTGCAGCCGGTGTTGCGGTAATTGAGGCAATAGAGCAGCAGAATCTCCTGCAAAATGCTGAAGAGTTGGGACAATACATTAAAGATAAACTCGAGCAGCTTAAGGAAAAACATCAAGTTATAGACCATATCCGGGGTATTGGCCTGATGATTGGTGTTGCTTTGAAAGCCCCCGGCGCTGCGATAGTACAG
>JAFGRL010000118.1 GCA_016935195.1 Sedimentisphaerales bacterium | reverse complement strand
CATGCCGTTCAAACCCATCAATTGTGCCGGCTTGAGCGAGACATTGTTGGAAAGTGAGCTGTTCGGGCATGTTAAAGGCGCCTTTACGGGGGCGGCTACTGATAGAAAAGGTCTGTTCGAAATAGCCGACAAGGGAACCCTATTCCTGGATGAGATTGGGGACATGCCTTTGAATATGCAGGCGAAATTGCTTCGTGTGCTTGAAGATGGAATCGTCCTCCCTGTTGGTTCGAATAAACCTGTTTTAGTTGATGTGCGTATTATCAGTGCAACCAATCAGAATTTATCAGAACTTATTAAAGAGCATAAATTCAGGGAGGATCTGTACTTCAGGATAAAAGGCGTAAATGTCACATTGCCGGCACTGAGAGACAGGACAGAGGATATCCCTGAATTGGCGATGCATTTTCTGACTGAGGCTGCCAATGAGACAGGAGCGAAGGTCAAAGGTATCAACGAAGCAGCTATGAGCATTCTTGTTGGTTACCGTTGGCCCGGAAATGTCCGTCAGCTTCGAAACAGCATCAGGACCATGGTTGTTATGTGTGATCGTGATGAAATTTCTGTACAGGATATCCCGCCTGAGATATATCAGGTTCGTCAGTTGGGGGCGGGGACCACCTCTTCGAAGCAGCTTGTTGGTATGGCATTGGATGAACTGGAGAAGCAGGCTATCGCGCAAACTCTTGCGCAAACCGAGGGCAACCGTGAAAAAGCGGCAAAGATTCTCGGGATCGGCGAAAGAACCCTTTACCGTAAAATCAAAGAATACAAACTCTAACGATTTCTATTTCTTAAGCAGGAGTTTGGGTTTCTTTTTTTGCAGCCATTCGGGTAATTGTTCTCTCATCACTTCGGCCCACAATCCCTTCTTTAACGACCTTGCACTTGCTTCCAGTTGTGTGTATCGATTATAGAGACTGTGCCGAAATCTAAGATCAGCATAGCCAAAACCTTCGGATATCAGCACTTCATTCAGAAACCTGTTGTCAGGCAGTTTGACGTATGCGAGGAGTCTGCCATAGTACCCTCGGGTATTCTCCTCAGTGTCGAGGTAAACACACACATTTTTGTCTGTGGTTAAATTAAAAGCAGCTTTTTCCGCTTCCGGACCGAAATAATCAGCCTGATTGGTGTTTTTGGTCTCTGGAGTGTCGATCCCAAGAAGTCGGATTCGGGTATAGTGTTTATCGCTATCGGGGATATCTATATCCAGAGTATCGCCGTCTACAACATGGATAACACGAAAAATTTTACCGTGATATTTTTCAAAGTCATCTGCACCAATGGAAGCTTTTGATCTGCTTTCTCGCGGTTTTTCTTTGGCGGCCTGGGTTTGGTCAAGCCAGACAGCAAGCCCGACAGCAAGGACGCAAAAACACACTATCCCCGCTTTCTTCCGCCTACTCATTGCAAGAACGATCCTCTTCTGCTTATGCACGCTCGCTCTTTATCGAATCAGGTTAGTTTTCAGGTTAAAAATAAAATGCAGAAAAAGCCCTGCTCTTAAAAAGTACGCTCGCTTGCAGGCTTGTCCAAATCGAAAGCCCGGCAGACAGCAACTAAAGCCTTTTCTGCCTGATCTTCATCAACGGCACAGCTAATACGGATTTCACTGGTGGTAATTGAATCTATATTGATTTTTGCTTTTGCAAGAGCTCCGAACATCTTGTCGGCTACGCCATAGTGAGTTCGCATTCCAACACCGACAACAGAAACTTCTGCTATGTCCTGACGTACGAGAATTTCCTGGCAACCGATTTCTTTTTTGATACCTTCCACGGTTTCCTTGGCTGTATCTAAATCTGAAATGGACGTCATGAACGAAAGATTCGCTTTCTCATCACTTACTTCTGTTTGAATAATATCGTTCACAACAACTTTAGCCTTTGCAAGATGAGCAAAGACTTTTGCTGCATTACCAGGAATATTGTCTACGCCGATCAAGCCGATCTTGGCCATGTCTTTCTGTACGGTCGCACCGGAAACTACTACACCTTCCATTTGAGGTACCTCGTGAGTGATGATTGTTCCATCTATATCTTTTGCACTGTTTCTTACGTGAATGTTCACATTGTATCTTTTGCCGAAAGCAACTGCACGAATATGCATCACGCCCGCCCCAAGGCTGGCCATTTCAAGCATTTCCTCATAGCTGATCTGGTCCATCTTGACGGCATCTTTGAATATCCTGGGATCACTTGTGTATATCCCGTCAACGTCTGTGTATATTTCGCACTCTTCGGCATCCAATGCGGCTGCTATTGCTACGGCTGTTGTATCGGAACCGCCTCTGCCAAGCGTGGTTATATTGCCTTCTTCATCTATGCCCTGAAAACCTGCAACAATGACGATCTTGCCTTGTCTGAGTTGTTCATGCATTATCTCGGCGTTAATGCTCTGAATACTGGCTTTAGTGAACGCATTATCCGTCATCATGCGGATTTGGCCGCCGGTAAAGCTTATGGCCTTTTGACCCATTGCTTCAAGAGCCATTGCGAAAAGCGATACTGTCTGTTGTTCTCCTGTGCTTAGAAGCTGATCCATCTCGCGCTTCGGTGGATTAGGATTAAGCTCTAGTGCATCTGCCACCAGTTGGTCTGTCTGTTTACCTCGGGCCGAGGCGACAACAACAACCTGGTAGCCTTTTTCCTTTGTACTTATTGCACGTTTGGCGGCACGACGAATTTTATCGGCATCTGCCACACTCGTTCCACCAAACTTTTGTACTATTATTGCCATTTTTAAACCATTATCTAACTATGTTCTTTCTCTGGTCGAATTCGTTTATTCAACCGTTCCTCAGCTTCTAAGGAAATACTCCATTAATTCGAAGCCATTGTCAATCTTAAAACCGGATTCTGCTGCATTAGATTCGCTGAATTCCTTATGAATAATGCCGCCAACACCGGTCCCTGCCATCGCAAACGGAACAGGCTCATCCGAATGTGCCCCCGTTGATACGGGTGTTGGGTGATCCGGCATAACCAGAATCCTCCAGTTGTCGAAAGTTCTCAACTTTTCCAGAACAGGACCAACAATAAGCTTATCGATCTGTTCGATCGCTTTCTTTTTCATTTTGGCGTTGCAATTATGACCGGCCTCATCGGGGCCTTCAATATGCACAAATACAATATCATACTTGTCAAGTGCCTTAATTGCCGCGGATGCTTTGCCTTCATAGTTAGTATCTACAAAGCCGGTAGCGCCTGGTACATTAATCAAATCGAAACCTATAAGCTTTGCAAGACCTCGAACCAGATCTACAGCCGTTATAGCGGCTCCTTCCAGCCCATAACGCTTTTTAAAACGCTCCATTTGAGCCCTTTTGCCCTGCCCCCATAACCAGATCGAGCTAACCTGATTTTCGCCGAGATCGATTCTAACCTTGTTCACATCATGGTTTGCAAAGAAATTCTGGGAACGGGCCATCATATCTACAAGAATTTCGGAGCCCTTGCCGCGCGGAAGTATCTTTTCTACGGCAGTGCCAAGATTATCATG
>JAFGRL010000117.1 GCA_016935195.1 Sedimentisphaerales bacterium | reverse complement strand
GATGCCGTTGGTTCGAGAGAAAATGTTAAACAATACCTTACAGACAGAAGAACCTGTTTGTCAGATTAAGTAGTGGCTACTACACTTAAAAGCATCTTGATCAAAAAGGCGTCCCTGAATTGTCAAATCATTTAACTCGTCTTTAATTTTCCTGCGCTTTTTTACTATAGGTTCGTTTTCGGTGATACCTATATGAAAGTCATCTTTTATCTTTCTTATTTGTTTTTCAGCTTCACGTTTTTGTTCTTTATTCTCTGCATTCCGATAATTCATAACAGCAAGCCTATACATGCCTATATCCCAAGTAGAGCCAACCAAAGCATGGCCTAAATCAGCATCAATTGGGTAACGGCTTATCAATGAGTTCCCGCATTTGATATTTATATCGATATTTGGAAGCGTCTCAAGCTCTCCGTCCGCTTTATAATACGCATTTTTCAAAAGCTCAATCCATAATCGCAAACGGCATATATTTACCGAATTCGGGTTTATATCTACACCGAACAGGCAGTTTTCGATTATTGTCTGCTTTTCATCGAAGAGAGTTTTTTGAATTCTCTGGGCTTCAATGTTTCTTGGGTCATACTTAAAGAAACCGCCACTCCGGTCAAGAATCATAAGCTCGTCATTATCAACATCGAACAGATAATCCCGTAGTGGTTTATTACTGTCGTCTGTGAGTATTCCAAGTTCTGCCTTAATCGCAATTATCTCGTTAAGTCCGGAAACAAGAAAATGCCCGCTGCCTACTGCCGGGTCGCATATTTTCAGTGAATTGATAATTCCGTTGTACTTCTCAAGCTCGGCTTTTTTGTATGTGCCGTTGGTGAAGTTGACCAAATCGTCAAAGTCATCACTGTCAAAATCCGTTTGTTCTTTGAACTTCTGCACAACGGCTCGGCGGATTGTCTCTCTACACATATACATCGTGATAAATCCAGGCGTAAAAAACGATCCGTCTTTGTAGCCGTTTATCTTCTCATATATCAACCCTAATACAGATGCATTTATCAGCGTTTTATTTTCCTCTGCAATATCTTCTTTGCCCTCTGATGAAAAATCATACGCATCTAAAAACCTCAGAAAATATTCCAGAGCATTCATCTTTTTGTTATCGCTTTTTACTACTGTCTTTTTATATAGCGGCAGACTTGTATCATCCGGCAGATTGCTGATAAAAATCGTTTGATGCTCAAGCTCTGTTGGCTCGAATAGTGAGCTGTTTAGATACGGAACATTTGGAAACTTCTTTTTTATAGTTTCCCGTCTGTCTTTTGTCTCAACTGCCAATACCTCAAAGAACAGCGTATTCAAGTCGTCATACTCTGCCACTTTTTTATTGTTAAGAAAAAGATAATCCTTGCTCTCGTGATAGGACACAATCTGCGATTCTAAAAGTTTCAGGAAAAGTATCCTGTTCATCCACGTTATCGCAAGCTCCAAACCTATATTATAAAGCTGCTCGTCCGCATTATCACCGAACCGCTCAATATCTTTTATTTGTGGGAGCATATCCAAAGAGGTGATTTGCGTTATTGCCGCTTCAATGAGTGAATCTTCGTTACGATTTTCCTGAGTCTTGCGGCGGATTAGCCTTTTACTCTTTTCTTTATACTCCTCCAGACCGATTATGTGGAGCAGTTCGTTGTAGAAATCTTTGTTTAATGTATTGCTGTCGTTTGCAAACGGTAGTTTAAGCAGATGTGTCGGTGAAAGTATTTTTTGCAGTTCAATTAGTTTATTATCACCTGTTTTGGTTTGGTTTTTGAGGTGCTTTTCATAATCACGAATATCAAAATAGGTAAATTTTATTTTATCTTTTTCCTGCTTAAGCGCAGGGCCAGCTATTTCTTTATAGAACTGTTCTGTTTTATCAAATAGCAGATTTCCTTCTTCAAACTCTTTGAAATGTTTTTTGAGTTTTGGCTTTTCTGCGATCTTCTCAAACTCATTTGCTTCAAATATAAACCATTCATACAGATTTGTTACTATAAGGTGTTTAATCTCGAAATTCTTTTTTGCAACCCTTTCCCTTAAGAAGTAGAGCAGAAGTTCCTGCATAGCCTTTTTGTTTAGATTATCGATTGTCGGCATCCCTGCTTTGTTACTGGGCCGCTTTGTCTCAATGATCACCCCAACACTTGACTTTGAGTTTTTACCGTTATGTATAACAAGATCGCTTCTGTCTTTGGTGTTTATAAAATAATCGGAGTATGCGTTTTTTTTCAGGAAATCTTTAAGCAGCCCCTTGTGATATTCTTCGGATTCTTTGGTGTTTGCCTCATCGAGCATTTTCACAAGCTCACGCCTAAGAAGTTCAATTTCTGCTCTGGTTGGCCTTTGTTTTCTATACGCTTTTTTAAGCAATTGCCTTATATTTATTTGCCCACTCATCTACTTTTACTCCGCCCTTTACATCTGACTCATAAGTGATAAATATGCCCGGATAATATCAAAGATCCCGCCGTAGCTTTTAAGCGAAAGCGGACCCAAACCCGCACCGAAATTTACCGATTCATTTTACAGCGAAATCAGACATCAGCAAGCAGATTTTAGTTGACCAGATACGCAGGTTGATCTAATCCCATACCCCTTGCTCCTGACCCCTAACCCCTATCCGCTCTACACTGCCCCCTCTACGCTGCCCGCTGCCCGCTGTACGCTATCCCCTCTCCCCTCTCATCTCGTCCCAATTGCGCCGCCTTCCCCCACCCCGCCGAATCTTTTTCTATCCAAAATATCCTTTCACAGAATCCGGCTCTTATACCCTGTATCAGATGGTGCAGAAACTTTTTACGAGCTCCAATCCACCCCTAACCCCCTACGTTCTCCCACTCTGTCGCCAGTCACTCCACGCCGCCGAATCCTTCTCTATCCAGAGTATCCAGTGCCGTCCACCTTAATTCCCGCCAAATCGACAATCAACAATTTCTTATGTCAAACACCCCGTATTCTATAAGTTGAGCTTTTCAATCGATTAGAATTCCTAAACCCACCAGGCGAAAATCGCCCCGGCCAAACCTGTGGATTCACCACTGAAACTTCAATCAAAAGCGCAGGTACCCCCGAAAAAGTTGTACAAAAAACGCTCATTTTTGCCTAAAAACCGTTCATTTTTCGTTAATTTGCCGAGATTTCTTGTGATTTTTCCCAATTTTTACCCCCGTTTTTTGCCGGTGCTGCGCTTTTGATTGAAAAATTCTCACCTATAAAGTAATGAAAGGGCACAAAAGCAGATTTGCTATACCTGCGCTGGCGATCAGGTTATAGCTCAGTATGACTGTAAAGTTTCGAGTCAAAAGGGGCCTTTTTTCAGCGGTCCCACAACCTTAAAAAAACGCATTTGACAAGCAAAAAGGGGGGTTTTAATCACTGCATTTCAAAACGGATAATCGCATGAAGTAAAATTCTCTTGATTTTTCAGTTCAGACTTGTTAAAAAGGAGTTGTGGGCTAACCCCTGCGGTGTTCGTATGGAAATGATGAATTGAAAAAACCGATACCCATAACTTTGGGAAATCAGACCTTGATGGTTTCGAAAAAGCCTACTCGAGATAGGAATTTCGGACACAAGCAACGATTGCCCACCTGGACATAATGGGTTTCTTCAAGCTTTTCTTACGGCACCAGCGGAGGCCAAGTCCCACAGTTGCTAAAAGGCCTGTTTAGGCAGGCCTTTTTTTTATCTCACCATTATTTAAGTGCCAACCTTGCTGCAATACGCCCCCTCCTCGTTCATAAACTGATGTGGTATCTTAGTTTTTGCAGTTAAGCCAAAGATAAAATTTGTCGATTAAAAGGCATAGATTGGGAATGATAGGAATTTGTTAGTCTTGTTATTTAAAGGACTTATGGAGAAGTGAAAAAAGCTGCAGTGCATAGTTTCACAGTTCTGCCGGCGCTGCCGGATTCTATCTGCGCCCTGGAGGGTATATCGCAGAATATGTTCTGGTCCTGGAACCCGGAATTTATAGAGCTGTTTAAGCGCATCGACTGCCATTTATGGGCTGCATCCGGGCATAATCCTGTCAAACTGCTCGCTAGTGCTTCACAGCAGAGACTTCAATCTTTGGCCGGCAATCAAGGCTTTTTATATGAGCTTGGGCGAGCCGAGGATAAACTGGCCCAATATCTTAACAGGCCAAAAACGTTTGAGGGTATAAAGTCGGAACCCGGAAAACCGCTCATTGCATATTTCAGTGCCGAGTTTGGCATTCACGAGTCACTGCCTTTTTATGCAGGTGGTCTGGGAGTGCTGGCTGGTGATTATCTCAAAAGTGCATCAGATTTGGGAATTCCTATTGTCGGAGTTGGTCTTCTTTATCAAAAAGGGTACTTTCGACAATACCTTAACGTCGACGGCTGGCAGCAGGAGCTCTATCTGGAAAATGATTTTTACAACATGCCTGTGAAGCTTGTGTGCAAAGAAAATGGTGAGCCCCTGACTATCAGTGTTGAGTACCCCGGCAGGAATGTTTTGGCACAAGTCTGGTCGGTCACCATCGGGCGAGTGAAATTGTATCTTCTGGATACCAACATTGATGCGAATTCTCCCACTGACCGCTTGATTACAGCCAGTTTATACGCCGGAGACCGTGAGATGCGGATCCGCCAGGAGATTATGCTCGGCATCGGAGGTTTGCGGGCACTGATAGCAATGAATATCGAACCAAAAGTCTGTCATATGAATGAGGGACACGCCGCATTTATGGTTCTGGAACGAATCAGGCAGTTTCGCAGGCGCAATCAGCTTTGCTTTGATGAGGCTTTAGCAGCGACAAGGGCGAGTAACATTTTTACGATGCATACACCTGTTAAGGCTGGTCTCGACGAATTTACGCCCGAATTGATAGAGAAATATTTCGCAAGTTATATATCAAGTTTGGGTGTAGAGAAGAATGAATTTCTGGCACTTGGCAGAATATTACCTGACGATAACGGCGAACCCTTTAAGATGCCTGTTTTGGCCTTGAGGTTCAGCAGCTATGTAAACGGTGTAAGCGAACTGCACGGTCAAATCTCGCGCCGGATGTGGTCCAGCCTCTGGCCAAAACTTCCCATCGATGAAGTACCGATAGCCTCGGTCACAAATGGTGTACACACGAAAAGCTGGCTGTCCAGTGAGATGCTAAGCTTATACGAGAACTATCTCGGCCTAAATTCGACTGAGCTTGGCAGCGACGAATCTGCCTGGGAAAATGTTGAACAAATCCCGGATGAACAGTTATGGGCGGCGCACCAAATGTGCAAGGGCCATTTAATTGCTTTTGCGCGTGAATGTCTCAAGACACAGATGAAAAGAAGAGGCACATATCATACCGAACTGAACTGGGCTGAGGAGGTTCTTGACCCGGAGGCCCTGACTATAGGCTTTGCCAGGCGATTCGTTAGTTACAAACGAGCGAACCTTCTGCTTAAGGAGCCCAAGAGACTTGCAGAACTTCTGATAAATAAAGAACATCCTGTGCAGATTATCCTTGCCGGCAAGGCCCATCCAAGAGACACAGAAGGTAAAAGCATTATCCGGGAAATTATTCACTATGCCAGACAGTACGACCTGAGACGGCGTATCATATTTTTAGAGGACTATGACATTAACATCGCACGTTTTCTGGTTCAGGGTGTCGATGTCTGGCTGGGCGTACCACGCAGACCTATGGAGGCCAGCGGAACAAGCGGTATGAAAGCAGCGATAAACGGTGCATTAAATATCAGCACTTTGGACGGCTGGTGGTGCCAAGGCTATTCACCCAAGACCGGTTGGGCTATCGGCTCCAACCAACAATACACCGATATCACATATCAGGATATGGCCGAATCCCAGGCCCTTTACAACATCCTTGAAAATGAGGTCGTACCATTATTTTACACTCGTTCGACTGACAATCTGCCAAGGGCATGGATTAAAAAAATGAAAAATTCAATCAGTGCCATAGCACCGGTTTTCAACACCCACAGAATGATTAGAGAGTACACAAATAGATTCTACAAACCTGCTTTGGATAAATGGGCCTATCTGACTTCAGATGGTATGGCCAAAGCCAAAGCGTTATCGAAGTGGGAGTCTGAAATCAGGAAGGTATGGCCTGAGGTGGCTGTCGCAGATGTTCAGGTACACCTCGATAACGGCCAGACAAACGAACAACTAAACACTGAACACAAACAGATTAAGGTCGGCTCGAAATTAGACGTCAAGGCCCTGGTCAAGCTTGCCGGGATTAATCCAAAAGATGTCTCGGTTGAGCTTTATTATGGTCCTGTGGATAATTGGGGCAACATAACTGATGGTTCGGCTGTAACAATGAGCCATAATGGCAACAAAGACAATAATGGCGAGCATTGGTTCGGTGGTTCAATAGACTGCATGCTCTCTGGCCGCCAGGGTGTGACAGTGCGGGTTGTTCCTAACCACATTGATCTGGTTAATCCGCACGAGCTAAACCTGATATGCTGGCAAAAAACTGACGCCGACAGCGATTAAATTTGTGTAAGCGTTCAGGCAGTTTTAGCTAAATTGCCTGCTGGTTTCATTAATGATGAACAATCCCATTTTCCAGTTGCTTTATATATGCGTTTTTGTCAATATAGTTATTATCTGACAAAACCAACTTTTGCTGCAATTATTCAAAACACGGTGAACACTTACAGAAAAGGAAAAGGAATTCATTTAATACATAATCCCGGCCGGAACGGATGCTGGTTCACAATCCTTTCGATAAGCTTAATCTTTTTAGTTTTCGGCTGCACCGAACAAAATAAAACACAATCTCAAAATCCGAAGAGAATATTTCTTGAATCTGTCAGGGAGGATTTCAATAATTGGCCCCAAAGATTCGCAGAAGATTCAAAAGCAACATTTACAAAAACGGACAATCTGGTTGCTCTGGCCCTGGCAGGTACAGCCAGTGTTGTAATGTATCAAAGCAACAGCGACAAAGAGCTTGCAGAACATTTTGACAGACATCAGTCGTTAGATGGCTTTGCGGATGAAAGCCTCAATGTAATCGGCTCTCCAGGTACCCATTTTGCAGCTACCGGCCTGTGGTATGCCATAAGCGCTGAAAACTGCGATGATTTTAACAAGCAGCGTGCCTGGACAATGATGACGGCACTTTCGATAACAGCCCTGACTACTATGGGGCTCAAAGCTATAAGAGACGATGAGACACCTAATGGCAAGAGCTGGGCCTGGCCGAGCGGCCACACCGCCAGTTCGTTTACGGCAGCATCGGTGTTGGATGAATTTTACGGGCCTAAAATCGGTATCCCTGCATATATTCTTGCCTCTTTGTTGGCTGGCGAATGATGGATACAGGCGACCACTGGGGCAGTGATGTTGTTTTCGGTGCAACCCTCGGCTGGGTAGTCGGCCACACCGTTGCCGACAGGCACAAAAAACTCGAAATCGCAGGCTTTGAAATCGTTCCATACATTACAGGCAAAGATGCTATGGCAACAGGTGTAAGTTTTGTGAAACAATTCTAAGAGGATGCCGTCGGCCAAAATCAAAATTCATTCTGGGCGCATATCATTATTCACACAATATATTCTGTTCTGTTGTTTTTTCCAAGTCAATCAGAAATTTTAGGTAAAGCACAGTAAAGCGGCCGATAAGAATTGCTTTAAGAGTCTGAAGAACAGGTAAGGAGAAAAACTTTACGAACTTTACGTATTTCCCCCAGATATACTAATCTTTCCAAGTTAACATAACCGATATTGTCATTGTAGATGGAACGATGGTTTAGGGAGATTAGTTATGGAGACATTGGTAGAACAAAGAAGAGAGGCTCGGACACAATTGTCCTGGCCAGTCAGTCTGTGGGTGCCGGAGGCACATCGGTTCTTCAATGGGCGCAGCTCAAATGTCAGCAAAACAGGCGCTTATGTTACTGTTCCGATTACAACGCCGATTCGAACGGGAAATACAGTAGAGCTTAATTTCCCCCGGACAACTTCTTTAGCCAGTGAAAAAGGGCAGTTTGCCCGGCTAAAGAACGGTAGTGTTGTTAGGGTCGAGCGCAAACAGATGCTAAAAGACGGCAGCATAGGTGTGGCAATAGCGTTCGAGCAATTATAGTGTTTTTCAGCAGGTTCTAAGCAGTTCTTGCGTTTTTAGAGTCAACTTCAAAGAGAGTACATTCTCTGGAGAGGTTGAAAGCATGCCTTTTCCTGGGGGTTCTGTGATGTGTGCCGATGCGGTGCTTTGGCTTATGCCCATTCGAAATGTTGATTCGGCCATTGTCTGCGAATAGCAATTTTTGTTCCAGAAGCAATCGATGAGTTTTCATATTCGTAATCGAAGGACAGTAACCCCGACAGGCTGTGAAGCTGTTAGGGGATGCATAGGCTTTTTTTTCGCAGGGATCTGCTTTCTGGTTGATACAGCCTTGAGCAGGAATAAATTCTTCGAGATTTTTGGCATATTCGCCGGCAAAGACGGCGTCGGTTAATTCGTCTAACAGATTGAACATTTTGCGCAGGAAATTTGGTGACCGGCTCAGAGGTGTTACCCATTCGGGCATCCAGAGAGTTACGAAGTCGCCGCCTGGGCCGAACTTGCATATAGGGCTGATTTTTTCAAATAACCTGTTATTCATTTGAGCATATCTGCTTCTTTGAGGCTTGTTTGCCTTTGCACGCAAAAATTACCGCAAATCCTTTCATCGACAAGGGGCTGCGAAAATCACGAACAAAAAACGCACAAAAATCAGAGCGGTGAAATTTTTTTTTGCGTTGTTATTCTGAGCCATAATAGAAGGGATAATATGGGACGGAAAAGACCGATAGAGATTAACTGATGAAGCTTAATACTACTACTTTATAACATTTGATTTTGTGAGTTTATCTGTTTTCTGATAGATCTCTCGACTCCGGCGACCTTGTCGCCTACGCTCGAAATGGCAGTTTCAAGGATTTTCAACAGAGCATACCCAAAATTGAAAACAACCCGTGAAGTGTGGAGTGACTGTTATGCTGCTTAAGGAACCGCCATTCGGGACAGGCACCTATTTTGCCTCATTTTTCTCCCAGGCTATATGATATCGAAGATCCCACCGAACCTTTTAAGCGAAGGCGGATCCAACACCGCACCCCAATTTTCAAACAATACCATATCTGAAATTTCCCAACTCATCAAGCAAATTATATTTAGAGCCTTTTAATATACTTTGTGAATATATTTACATTCACAATATCCTTACATTAAAAACGCATCTCTTTATAAATAAACACCAAGCCCCACACTTAGCGCCAAATCCGCAATCGAAAACTTTATATCTCCCATAACTCAAAATTCTCCGCAAGGAGTTCCAAGTCTGTAAGGACTCCCAAGGAGGACAACACTAAAAACTCAAAACTATTTTTCTGCCTCCTCCACGCTACCTGCTGTGCGCTCTCTGCTATCCGCTGCACGCTGTGCGCTACCTTCTACCCGCTCTCCGCTCTCCGCTATCCACTATCCACTATCCACTGCCCGCCGTTTTTTCTTTTTGTTTTTGTGATCCAATTATTTTTTAATTTTGCATTGTATTTTTGATATTTTACCCCTAAGGGGTTAATTTTGACTTTTAATTTCCCGACGCTATCCGCATCACGCAACCTGTCCTGTGGATACGAGATACGCATCACGACACGCCCCCCTGCGTTTTTGATCGATTTGCAAAATCTTGGATAGTGCTGTATTGTTAGAAAAACTGGATGGTTTTAATATTATGCACAAAGAAGAAAAAAAGCCCTGCCATTTTGCAGGGCCTTTCGGTTCTTAAGCCATCTCCATTCAGCTTAATGGGGGACAACGTTTGTGGCGCACGGGCCTTTTTTGCCCTGCCCAACCTCGAACTCAACCTTCTGACCTTCGTCCAGCGAAGCATAGCCTTTGGTCTTGATCTCAGAGTGGTGGACAAACAAATCCTCGCCACCATCATCCGGAACAATGAAACCGAATCCCTTGCTCGAATTAAACCATTTTACTGTACCTGTACTCACTTGCACTTCTCCCTGGCTCTTCTATGAACCACACAAAAATACCTCTCACTTTTACTTCACCGGCAACATTCTTCTGAGAGATGAAAAAATACTGCCAAAAGAATATTAAAAGACTCATCGCCTTAATTCAACAGAAAATTATAAAATTTCTTTTTCAATAAACTAAAAACACTGACAGCTCCCGGTGTAATGCCTCAGTCGGAATCGGACATTTCCTGAAATTTTGCTAATCCCTGTGATTTTTGAAGGGAAATGGCGTGAAAACCAAGGTATTTCGATTTTTCCCACATTTATCTATTTCAACTGCCTCCAGTCTTTAATAACTCCCATACCTCGATAAACTATCCCTTTCATTGCCCTTAGCAATCCGAGCCACTCAGCAGCTTTGATGCCATCAACAGCCGGCTCGGGTGACATTGATAGTCCATCGACACCCCCGCAAGCTGTGCATAACTCAATGCTACGAATTTCGTGTTCTGGCTCGTGCATAACGGCTGGATTATTGGTAACCAGCGCCAAGGCAGCTATCACGCCGGTAACGGCCCAGTTGGATACGCTTGCTACCACCAATATATCCGCTGCTGTGGCAGAGGCAATGCCTCCGCCGCAGGGACAACCGCAGTCTTTGGCTTTTGGCAGGATTGTGGCTAAATCATCTGCAATCACACCCATACCCAGTTCATTCCCACCATCTCCGAAACCTATAAAAGGGATGCCAATTTCCTGTCCCTTACGGAACAGATAATCAAGATCTGTGGTTAAATCATTAAGTACACGCCCGCTCATGCTATGGTAGACGCCGTGTTTGTTCATTCCAGCCCTTTCAATAGCAAACATAAGTCTTGGTTTTGTTGTCTCAAGCAATTCTACGGAGATATCACGCGTTTTGTTCCAATCTTTCGGAACGGTTTTTATGAAAACAGGGCGTAGATACTCTATTTTTGACACTTTGCCGGATACAGGTAGCATTAACGGCACCATCCCTGCTCCCCGGCAGGCGCCCTTGACACAATCTAACCAGTCTTCGTCGGTTACGATGACACTATTGACGCCCAGACCAAGAAACAGAGCGCGTGCCAGCATAGATGCACCGACCGGCCCGTCTGTTTCGGGTATGCCGCCACCTTCTGGAAATCCGGTCGCAATCAACGCAGGCCCGTCATTGTTCTCAAACCGCTTTGCTATCATCTCGGCTGCCCTGGTACACATCGGCCCTTTTTGATGTTTTAGCCTGGCCTTAAATAATTCGCCGACCAATCCTACTCCTGTTAAGTCCAGCGTGGTGAAAGTATCTATCGTCAGGGCTAATGCTTTGAATTGTTTGTCTTTCTTTTCGAGCATTTGTTACCTCTTATTGTTTTTGATTTTAATAAACCGCACCTCTTGAGATAATATCCAGTACGTCCACGACGTGACTGTCCTTTATTGCGATATATTTATCATAAAGCGGTATGGTAGTGCATCCGTGCGTCGGCGCTATTTCGAGTTTATCGCCTGCTGCCAGTTCGCAGGCTTGTCCTGACAGGGTCAGTTTACCATGTTCCTCATTTAGTGCCTGAACTGTTATCCCTTTACGGTTGATGATTCTCGGCAGGCCGTGGTCGGTTGAAATCGCCTTTAGTCCTGCGTCGGTAACCGCACGATCTTCTACAGGTCTGCTGATAACAGTTGTTAATATTGTTATCGCCTGTTCAAAATCAAGCCCGTATTTTTTATTCCAGTCATCCATAGTCACGTACGAACCAGGCTGAATTTCAGTTATGCCGGGACAAAGGCCGGTAATGTTATACGTGTTTGCCCCGCCGGCGCTTACGATTTCAACAGTGAACCCTTTATCCTGCAAAAGTTCTTTTGTCTTTACTAATGCGCGGTTACGCTGCCTGCATACTTTTATTTTCTCATCTTCGGCCATAATGAAAAGCCCACCCTCGTATCCCATTAAGCCCCTGAAATTAATTCGGTTTAATTCCATTATCTTTTGCAGCAAATTCAGAACCGGTTTCCCCGGAGCCACACCACACCGATTAAGACCTGTATCAACTTCTATAAGAATGTCGAGTTTCTGTCCTTTTTCCTCGGCGGCCAGGGAAAGTTCACATGTGTTATCGAAGCTGTCAACGCACACAATGATATTAGCACGGCCGGACAAGTCTATTAATTTCCTTATCTTCTCAGAACCGACTATTTCGTTTGCAATCAACACGTTGTCTATACCAGCGTTGATGAAGGCTTCAGCGTCCTGAAGCTTGGCACATGTGATGCCGATTGCACCGGCTTCTATCTGTTTTTGGGCAATCAAAGGAAGTTTGTGGCTTTTTGCATGAGGTCTTAGTTTACATTCCAATGAAGAAAAAAAGGCTGCCATTTTGTTTATATTTTTGTCAACAGCCTCTATATCCAATAGAAGACAAGGGGTCATTAATTCGCTTTTATGCCTGCCGATAAGATTTTCAGCTACTGTTTTCATTTTTTAACCTGTCTGAAAAAACTGAGCACTGTGCTCACAAAAATTCCTGCAATGAACGAACCGGGCATTATCCACAAGAATGTAACGTATCTGCCGAAGAGTTCACTTGAGAAGCCTATTGAAACGGCTACAACGATACTTACTATAGTACCGATAAATGTGCCAAACGCGGTTGCTCGCCTGATGAATAGTGCCATAAAAAACGGAACAAACAACGGAGCTACCAGCAAGTTTACGGTTTTACTGGAAACTTCTACAAGATTACCTTTGACCTTGCTTACCAAAAGACTGAGCAGCACAAATATTACGCCAATCCCGACAGAAATAATTTTATTAAGTTTAACCTGAGCCGATTCAGCAATCTCCTTTTTGCTAAATCGGGAAATAAAATCTCTGCTGATTACCAGAGAGCTGGAGTTAATTCCCGACGAGAGGCTCGACATCGCCGCAGCAAGCAGTCCTGCTATTACCAGGCCTGTAATACCCGCAGGTAAGGCAGTTACGATAAAATGTGGGAATAGTCTGTCAGCGTAAGAGGTAATAGTTTGTCCTTCCGGAAGCAGGTTAGCATGGACCTGAAAATATGCCAGCAGCGCCAAACCAATAATCGCAAGAAACAATCCGACCGTAGCATCACAAATCAGTGATGTTAGCAGGGTCTTTCGGGCAGTCTTGGCGTCTCTGGTAGCCAGATAACGCTGAACAGCCATCTGGTCGGAACCGGCGGTACAAACCCACCAGCTAAACCCGCTGATAAATGTGGTCAAGAAACTGACCCGCACCTTCGTGTCGAAGAATGTCCATCCCAGCCAGCCATCAGGCCACTTCTTTGGAATCCAGGCGGTAACACTGCCCAAATCCGAAGTAATCAATATTATTGCTCCTATTGCCGCACTGAAAAGAATAAAGGTTTGGATTACGTCGGTTAGAACAACTGCCCGCAGGCCGCCCATTGATGTGTAGATGATTGTGATTACTCCCATTACGATGCTTACCCAAATCGCAGCCTCATCGGACCATCCCATTATTGGCACGATAACTTTTACGGCTGAGACGTATATAATCACGCCCATCCATATCAGACGCATAGTCAGAAATAGTATTGATGCGAGTATGCGTACACTCGGCCCTAATCGTATCTCGAGCAATTCGTACGCGCTGCTTACCCTTGTTCTCATAAAAGCAGGGATCAGAAACCAGCCAACCACAATAAAAGTCAGTGGGTGCGAGAGTGTCTGGCAGAACAGCATCGGACCATAGTGGAGCATTTCCCCGGGCCAGGCTAAATATGAAACGGCGCTAAGTAGCGATGCAAAAAGGGACATACCAACCATCCAGGACCTCATCTGCCTGCCACCTAACATATAGTCTTCGCTCGTCTTTGTTCTTCGGCTGAAATACCAGCCTATGATGAGCATCCCAATGCCATAAACACCTATCACCACCCAATCTAATGGCTGCATCGTCTGTTTCATTGTTTCTCCCTATTTCTGCACGTTAATCAAACAGCCTTTTGCTTGTTGTTGCCCCTTGGGAAAATAAGACTAATGAGAAAACTGACAACAACTCCTGTGGCAAATGATATGGGCATTATCCACAAGAACGTGATATTTATATCGAATAATTCACCGGAGAAAGCTACCAATACAGCAACAATAATGCTTACGATTGTTCCGATAAAAGTTCCGACCTCGGTTGCCCTTCGAACAAACACAGCCATGAAAAATGGCACAAAAAGTGGTGCAACAAGCAAATTAGCTATCTTATAGCAAAGGGCCATAAGGTTTCCTTTGACTTTGCCTACCATTAAACTGAGCACCACCACAATTACACCTATCGCAAATGAGATAACCTTGGCAAGCTTAACTTGTGCCGATTCTGAAAGCTGCCTTTTGCCGAACCGGCCGATGAAGTCTGCGCTGATTGCCAGACAGGATGAATTAACTCCCGAGGATAGACTCGACATTGCAGCGGCAAGCAGCCCTGCTATCGCCAGACCCGTAATGCCGGTAGGAAGTACTGTAACGATAAACCGGGGGAATAGACTATCTGCGTCTCTCATAGTTTCTCCTGCAGGAACGAGTTCGGGGCTTGCTTGATAGTACGCAAAAAGTGCAAAGCCTAATCCAACGAGAATAATCCCCACCAATGCATCGAATATTAGAGTGGTCAACAGCGCCCTTCTGGCGGACTTGACGTCCCGCGTTGCAAGATAGCGCTGGATTGCCATCTGGTCGGAACCGGCAGTGAAAACATACCAGCAGAAAGAGCTAAGAACCGCTGTCAGAAAACTCGCCCGAGCATTGGCATCAAAAAACTTCCACTCGACCCAGGTCTGGGGCCAATCTTGTGAAAACCACGTGCCAACGCCACCGAGCATTTTCCCGATTAATATCATCGAGACGATGGCTGCACTGAAAAGAATAAAGCTTTGTATCACGTCGGTCAGTACAACTGCTCTAAGTCCACCCACTGATGTATAAATCACCGTGACAACCCCCATCGCGATGCTTACCCAAAGAGCGGCTTCTTGTGACCAGCCCATTATCGGCACAATTACCTTGACTGCGCATATATAAATAATCAGTGACATCCAGAACAGCCTAAGTATCAAAAACAGTATCGAGGCAAGAACGCGAAGGCTCGGCCCCAGGCGGACCTCAAGCAGCTCATAAGCACTTGAGATTTTTAACTTCATAAAAGCAGGTATAAGTAACCAGCCAACGACAAGATAAGTAAAGGGATGTGCGGCGATACCACACCTGATCATTGGGCCGTACTTGATAATTTCGCCCGGTGTCGCTAAGTATGAGGCTGCACTAAACAAAGAAGCAAACAGTGATAGGCCAACCATCCAGAACCTCATCTGCCTGCCGCCTAACATATAGTCCTCGCTCGTCTTTGTCCTTCGGCTGAAATACCAGCCTATGGCAAGCATCCCCAGACCATAAACGCCTATCACCACCCAATCCAGCGGCTGCATCGTCTGCTTCATAAGTTTCCTCCATCACAGAATAATTCTGTCTTTTGAAATCTCCAAAGCTATCTTCTTTGTTAAGTGTGAGTTACAATATATAATTCGCGGCACAAGTCAAGCAAAAGGGTTGGATTATCCCTGTTGGTTTAATGTAAAAAGCACTTTCAGCGGTTAGAGTAACACCAAAGGCAATTACTGTTTCAGATCTGTACCTTTGATACCGCCTGATGTGAGGTTCGCATTTGGCAGGCCATCATTTGCAGGATTGATATGTTCGGCGCTGACAAAATCGATGTGGCCATCTGCAAATAGATAATTCCTGCTGCCCTTCCAGCACCACCAGCCCTGGTCATCCTTGGTCCGAAGGTGATTGCTGAGCCACTCCCCGATAAGAATTTTTTTAGCCGGAAACTTTACATCCAAGCTTTGTTGGGGTACCGATTGCTGGGGGTTGCTGTAGGTCTCCGCCGTAGTATTCATAGCATCAATCTGCTCAGGACTGTGGTAAAACGCCATCGAATAGGCATAACTGGTGCTTTCGAACTTATCCTTTGCGGTTTTATCCTGCGGACAAAAAAGTACCGAAGGATTATCTTCATCGATTGTGGTACCTAAGTAGGATTCCACAAACGAGCGCCAGCCGCGTCCCATCCACAGCCAGCAGTAATAGGGGCTTGTTGAGACAGGGTCTTCGGCACAGGGATATGTATCTTCATTCGAGTTAAGGTATAGGTTTACAGCTAAATTGATCTGCTTTAAATTATAGGCGCACCTGATACGCATTGCTGCAGACCTGGCCTTGCCGAGTGATGGCATCAGTATGGCAATCAACATGCTGATTGTTGCCATAACAACGAGCAGCTCGGTAAGGCTAAAGGCGGATAAAAATTTTCCACGGTACTCCAAACGTTTCAGACCTTCTACCAGAATAGATTGTGCGCTCTTTTTGCCTGAATATGCGACTATTCCACACATTCAAAAAAACCTCGAAACCTATTACGTAAATCGGGAATAAAAAACTGCTTTATCATACAAAACATAGAATTAAATTGGAAAACTTTTTAGACGGTTTTTTAGCTGTTTAGCCCAGCTTAATCTTTTTATAAAACATTCTGATTTGACCGTGAGTACTATTTTTTGTTTAATCTGATTTATGATAGTGGTCATCGATTACAATATCGGAAATGTCAAAAGCGTCTGTAATGCCTTTAGGCGCATAGGCTGCCCAGCCAAGCTAAGCTGCAACCCTGAGGATATTAAAGGTGCTGCAGGTTTGGTTTTGCCTGGCGTCGCGGCCTTTGGTTATGCCGTAAGTGCCTTAGGTTCTCTGGCTGATTTGATAAAAAAGGTAGCTTGCGCTTCAAAGCCGCTTCTGGGTATATGTGTCGGCTACCAGATGCTTTTCGACCAAAGTGATGAGTATGGCCGACACAATGGTTTGGGTTTAATCCACGGCGAAGTTGTTGCATTACCTGCCGGCAGAAGGATTCCACATATGGGCTGGAATTCGGTTAAGTTACCCGAAGATATGGATTTGTTTGAAGAATCTGGAAAGCAAAAGCATTTCTATTTCGCGCACTCTTATTATGCCAACATCACCGATAGCCAGGCCAGAATCGCATATACCGATTACGGCTTCGATATGCCCGCAGCAGTTGAAAAGCAAAACATATATGGCACTCAGTTTCACCCTGAAAAAAGCGGCAAAAATGGCCTGAAAGTCCTAAAGAGATTCGCTGAGATTTGCCAGGGGGCTGAGCGATGCTGACGAAAAGAATAATTCCCTGCCTTGATGTAAAGGATGGCCGAGTCGTCAAAGGTGTTCGTTTTCTAAATCTTCGTGACGCCGGCGACCCGGTGGAGCTCGGAGCCAGATACAGCGATGAAGGTGCAGATGAATTAGTGTTTCTGGATATAACCGCAACCATCCGTTCCCGTAAAACACTCTTTGAGCTTGTGGAAAGAGTTGCCCAGAACGTCTTTATTCCCTTTACAGTAGGCGGAGGAATACGCTCTGTCGAGCAGATAGACCAATTGCTGCGCAGCGGTGCTGAAAAGGTCT
>JAFGRL010000015.1 GCA_016935195.1 Sedimentisphaerales bacterium | reverse complement strand
TCCGAAACTTGCATCATGCTCGGCGGTGATGGAGAAACTGTCATCGCCAGCAGTAACTCCGGTCCACTTGGCAATATAGCCGTTGGCTGTGTTATTACCTGTGCTGAAAGATACAGAGTTGGGCGAGTTAACTACAACACCACTGCTACTTGCTTCGGTATAATCATCGGCGCCTGAAAGAGTGAACTTTGTAACTCGGTTGGTATAGCCCGAGCCACCATTGCGGTTGTAAGTTACGGCAACAAAGTACTTCTTGTCAGGATTCAGATTGTCGAACGTTACTGTTAAATAGTGTCCGTTCGGCTCGTCAATTTCATATCCACCAACACCGCCAACTATTCCATCGAAAATATCATCAGCATCGGTGCCGGGGTCAGAGTCAGCCCCGTTGTCAGTCGCGTAGCGAACATCCAAATCGACGCTCATCGTAACGGGCAGGTTGGCCCCCGTGTCGTAATCAATCAGCACCAGACCCTCACAAGGATCCAGTAAAGGCGGCGTCCAGGGCTCACCAATTGTCGTCGGCTCCAGTGCAAGGACATTGTCATTCTCGTTGGGCTCTCCGCTTTGCCAATTGAGGTCAACATAAGCAGTCCAGTCATACAGAGTGCTTTCTAGAGCAGGAATCAGTGAAAAGTCGCTGCTGCTGATGCTCTTATTGTGGCCCTGGACAGCCAGCACGTTCGTGCCGCTAAGCAACAGCGATTCGTCAACCTCAAAGTATTCAACCGGACTTCCGTTTGTACCACCGGATGCCTCGTGATCGTCGTCTGCCGGAGTATTATAATCAGGCGGATTGCCCGTAACATTGGCCCGGGCAATCTCGGTACCGTTTAGATAGGCGACAAACCCATCGTCATAATCCATTGAGAACAACAGTCGATAGACTGCATTAGGGTCAGGTACGTTAAACTCCTTGCGGGCATAAACACTGATATAAGTGTTTTGCATATCACTTAGAATGGTGGCGTCGTCTCCATCAGTATATCCTATTCCGGTAGCCCCTTGAAGCCAGCTTGAATCATCAAAATTCAGGTCATTCCAATTAGCCGGTGGTTCGCTCGTACCCCCGAAATACTTCCACGCATCGCCTACCAGAATCGGAAGCGTCGCCTCCGGTTCAGGGAGAGACTGTTCGAGCTTAAAGGCACTCATTGCGTAACCTTTAGTTCCAGTCTGGCTGTCGTCATATTCCGATTTTATCGAGAAGCTGCCATCCGGTCCGGTTGTAACAGATGTCCATTTGGCAACGTAACCATTAAGTGTGTTGTAACCGGTGCAGAACGACACTGAATCTCCACTATTGACTATAACACCGGCGCTACTGGCGTTGATATAAGTGTCGGCGCCCTCGATGGTCACTTTGGTGAACCGTTGATTTGCATAACTCACGCTGTCCCTGTTTGCCGTCAATGTAATTGTGTATTCTTTGTTCGGGTCAAGGTCATTGAACTCGATAATGTTATCCCAGGTAGCTACATCAAGTTCAGCATTGCCGTTCAGATCAACTATTCCATTGAACGTCTGGTACGCGTCTGAGGTTGCGTTTGTCACAGGACCACCGGTGGTTACGGGGTCATAGCCGTTGATCCAGATTCCGGTTACAGTTGCCGAGAGATCATTGCCGGTGTTGTAGTCTTTCAGCAAAGCATCACTGGCATTGTAGTCATGTTCTGTTACTACGTTGGCATCATTGGTGCTGTCCTGAGGCTGCGAATCGTTGTAGGCTACCCACTCGTTGGGTTCTTCAATCTGTTCGACCTTCTCGAGCAAAACGGAGGTCATGGCGTAACCCTTGTCGCCACCCCATGAAGTGTCCTGCACGGTCGTAACTGAAAAGTTCCCATCTGCGGCGGTGACGCCCGTCCACTTGGCGACATATCCGTTTGTGGTGTTGTCACCGGAAACGAAGGAAACCGAATTCGTACCATTGACTACCACTCCGCTGCTGCTGGCATTTGTGTAAGTGTCAGCGCCAGATATAGTTATCTTCGATGCCCGATCAGTATAAGGCGGTGTTTTGTCGCGGTTATAAGTTAGCGAGACTTCATACTCAGCATCAGCCTCAAGATTGTTGAACGTCACAGTGACGTAATCGCCAGACGCATTGGCTATCTCGTAGCCGCCGACACCATCTACAATACCACCGAAGATATCATCTGCATCTGTTCCGCCGGCTGAATCACCGCCGTTGGTTGTGGGATACTGAACCTGCATGTTTACATCCATAGTCACCGGCAGATTTGCTCCGGTGTCATAATCTTTTAGAACCCAGTCAGTCGCCGGGTCTATAGGTTGGGTATCAGGTAATGCAGGCTCTATCTGCAGTACGTTCGAGTGATTGTTATCTCCGCTTTGTGCTCTCAGATCAACATAAGCCTTGAATGATGCCGGTGCTGGTTGCGGCGGACCTAACTGCTCGACCATAAGCGCGCTGGCATATTTGCCCTTGTACTCGTTGCCGGCGGTTCCGTCGAAGCTGACCGTTAGGACAACTTCACCATCACTACCTGAATTGACATCTGCAAAGTAAGCTACGTACCCTCTTGTACCGTTATCTGCCGGAAGTCTGGTCGATGCGTCCGTTGGGCCGTCGAAAAGTGTGCCGCCCGTACCAGTCGGATTGTCCGTAGCGGCCGAGCTGGAGTTCGTGAACGCATCCGCTGACGATATTGTAACAAGCGATGCCCTGTCCCAGCCATAGCTGCCGCGGTTAGCATAATAGGAAAGATCATAGGTCCCATTCGGGTCCATTCCCGTCAGCGTAAGCACCAGGTTTCCCGCCGGTGGCGCTATGTTCTGATACGAAACCGTACCTGTACAGCTTACGATACCGTTGAAGTGAGTGTACGCATCAGTTCCGTTACCTGGCTCGCCGCCATGGCCGCCCTGGCCGCCGCTGTCCCCATCAAAGTCGCCCCCCACAACCGTCAACGTGATTCCGGTGCCGGCACCCGTAGCATAGTTTATCAATTCCCCGGTATTGGGATCACCCGACCCACCATTGGGCGAAGTTATCTTGGTAATATTTCCTTCGGTTTGCCCCGACGCCCAAGCCATATCGTTATAGGCCTTGAATGATGAAGTAGCAGCTCCGACCGTTGAATATGTGAAGGTATCCCCGTTTGTCTGATAGATTCCTGGAGAGACTCTGTGCTTCCAAGTGAGAGTCACATTTGAGCCGTCAATCTCTACAACCACATAGCCGTACTCCTTCTCATGGTGGACGAGCTGCGGCGTCCAGGAACCGTTATTGCCGCCATAATTGTAATCCCAGTCGTATAGCGGCGCTCCACCCGTTCCAACAATGTATTGGTGGAGGTCGTCATCAGGGTCGGCGTCACCGTCGTCAAGCCGGGTATGGTTATAGAAATGATCGTGACCGGCAAAATATATGCGCCCGCCCTCAGCGGCTATGCTGTTCCAAAATGTATTCCGGTCGTCCGGCCAATCATCAAGGCAGTACGAATGGTGAACCGAGAACGCCGGCTCATGGCCAAGAACAAAAACATGTAGCTGATCGTTTGCAGCAAACTGTGCATCCAGCCACGTTTGATTGACACGGGCGTCGATTACATATTGATCGAGTCCGACTACGAAGACGTTGTTCTGTGTGAATGAAAAAGTGATGTTCTCCTCGCCCGCCGGGCCGTTATTCGGCAAGGCGTAGGCACCGGTAAAGACATTGTCCCATGCTGCCTTACTACCCGTGTCGTGATCGCCCCGGCATGGATAGACCCCGATACCTGCGTCGTAAAGATCCTGCATAGTGTTGCGCCACGTGGTCAACTGCGACTCAAGCGTGGCTTGGTCACCGGAACCATTGACCAGGTCGCCCGTAATTAAGATAAAATCTGCACCCTCGGCAATAGTTGCATCAGCGATCTCTCCGAGAATCGTGGTGTTGACACCATTGTCGCCGCCTCGCGTGTCACCCGTCACGATGAAGCGGACCGCCGCCACCGACTGTGAAAAACAGCTAAGCAGCACCATACATGCCACAGTTAAAAGTAAAACGGGTTTTTGTTTGAAACTTTTCATAATATCTCCTCCTAAAAATAAGCTTTGTCATGGGATTGTTTCTCTCTGATATGATTGTGCTTCCCACAAAAAGCGTAAAGTCTGCATGTTGGATTTTACGCTGCGCATAAAAAATCGGTGACTTGCGACAATTTGCCCTCCTCCTTTTTGCCATAGGCCCATTTCCTCCAAATTGCCTATTTCACTAGTATACAGACCTTATCGTTGAACAGCAATAATAAACTCCTCAAACCTAAAGATTTTTTTAAAAAATTTGGTGATTGACTCACTCAAGGCGCACTCCTTGTGAATGACGGTATAAAGGGTGATTTTCCAATTTCTATAAGCCCTTATTAAACAAGGAGATGTGTTATGTTAAAACATAAAGCCTTCATGGAATCAATATCATCCAACCTGCATAGTTTTCTCGTTTGTTACCTACTGTTTTATCCTGAAAAAGCATTCGTGTAGCCACTAGAATGAAGCTGCCCGAAAACCGCCTAACTACTTGATTTCTAAGATGGTTAGGCTATGGATGATCTATTGACATGAACATCCGCTTCGAAATAAGATTTACGGCATTACTATTTGGATAGCCTGTGCAATTACCCTGTAACTACGGAAGTTTCTTAACCGCAACTATTTATTAATCTGCCAGACATGAACTCCGCTCCAGGTATCGGGTTCGCCGACTTCGATACCAGTCGCAGTGAGCAGGGTTCCACTTTCACTGTAAGTCCAGCCGTCTGCTTTCTTGAACATTACCTGCCAGGCATCATCAAGATAGTTATTATCGAAGTGGTCATAAACAGTGTTTCCGTACGAGCAGGAAAAAGACAAAAGCAATACAGCCAAACATTTGAAAATAATAATTTTCTTCTCTGCCATCTTCATTTTTCTTTCCTTTCCTTCTTTAAAACTTTTTTTCAAAGACCAAATTCCATTATTCCAACAGGCTTTAATTCATTTAATATCTACTTTTCCGCGTTCTGATAACAGCAAGACTGCCGAGTAATATAAAAGAGACAGTTGCCGGCTCAGGCACACCGTTTAAGTAGATGTCTGTTACCTCTCCGGGAGACAGAGCATGATTCCAAATGGCAACTTCGTCGATTATCCCATCAAAATAACTTCTTACTCCACCAGTACTTCCTACAAATGAATCACCACTGGAATAAGTTAAACCACCTCCTGTTCCCTCGTACGTACCTTCATCTGCACCATCAACATACAAATCCATATCTGTCGGCCCTCTTACAACGGCTGCAACATGATACCAAGTATCCATATCAAGTACTGTCGTTCCCATTTTGGTTCTTCTATGAAACGGATTATCTCCTCCTCCATCACCATAAGAAATCTGAACTACATTAGTTGGCCACACTTGCAAAAATACTCCATAATAATCAGATGAGGGATCATCCAGCGATACTACAGTATACGTATCCCCAACTGCGTTTAGTTTGATCCAGGCGGATATAGTAATGGGCAATGGAGGTTTCAAGCTGTTATCATTTCCCAAATGGACATAGTCTCCAACGCCATCGAACTTCAGAGCGTCACCGACTTTCCCTTCCGTCCAATCTGGATCCCCATAAACCGTCCCGTGATTGGCCCCTGCTGAATCATCTGCATTTCCTTCAAAGCGATACCAGGATACCAGTTCCGCCCTGGCTTCAATCGCTGCAAAACAAAAAATGACTACAAAAAATAAACACACTAATACATTCTTCTTCCCCGTCTCCATTTTTCTCTCCTTTCCTCTTCAACACCTATATTTTGTGATGATTATTAGTGCGCACACAATGTGCGCACATTTTTATGTACCTTATTTGTGTTACTCTCCTCTTCGATGTCCATATCTTCCCCGGCCAGATAACAAATTATAGAATATTATAACTACAGCATTATTTCAAGTAAAAAAATAATACGTCTTCCGATAGCATTTTGCTCTGTTGAAAACGTTTTTAGTCACTGCGAGAGAAGCGAAGCAGTCTCGGATTGTGTTACTTTAAGATTGCCACGTCGGCCTCCGGCCTTCTCGCAATGACAGGCTTTCTTTAGGTTTTCAACACAGCGATAGCATTTTTAAAAGTTGTTTTTTGAATTGCGATTTTGGCAAAGATTGTGTAAAGTATGCTCGAAGCACAGCTATTTGTGTAATCCTGCGGGGTGTAGCTCAGTTTGGCTAGAGCGCCTGCTTTGGGAGCAGGAGGCCGTAGGTTCGAATCCTATCACCCCGATTCGCCTTTGGCGAATCAGAGCAGTAGAGAGGAGAAAGTTGAAAATAGAGCAGATTATCTGCTTTGCAGCCAATAATGGCATTTTGACAGCGTAAGGCCGTTCTGTTGTTACGGGGTTAAAAGAAATAGCCGACATTATCAAAAGCAACCCAGAGAAAAAATGAGGTTCAAGTTTGACATTTTTTTGTAAAATGAAGTTACACGTTTTCTGTTTTTGGAGTTATGTTATTTTTGAAAATTCAAGATTAACGGGACATAAATTAACAGTAGTTCTAAAATCGTCCACCCTGCCCGATTTTTGCCCGCTGGGCCAAAAATAGAGCAGGTGAGTATTGAAACAGGCGAAAGGGTGATTACTAACTCACCTATGTCTTATTAGAACCTATCCCAAAACCCCCATTATCGACCTTTTCCGCGCCATAAATGGCGTTTTTTACACTGGAGCAAATTGTTTTTAATTTTTGAGCAGCCTGCGGTATATAAACAAGGTTAATATAAACAGAAGTACCAGTGCCAACCACATTATAATGATGCCCGAACCTGCCCGGGCGCCAAGGTTTTTAGTGATGTTCCTGCCTGCCATTATGCAGACTATCAGAGCTGCTGCAGGTATAGAGCTTGCTCCAAAAGCTGTCAGCAGGTGACCTCCCTTTAGGATAATGCCCAGTCCGATTCCGATAAGTGTCAAAGGCACACAGCCTATTCCAAATACCAGTCTCGAATGTATTTCAGCGTTTATCTCGGCGAGTGTCTTGCGGAGACTTTTATCAAGATTGTCGTCAAGAGCCTTTAGTTTCTCGCTTGTTTGACCATCAAGGGCACGGTCTATTGACTCAGGAGACAAAGTCTGAAGGATGTCGGTACTTACAAATTTATCGGTTATTGATTTGGGGATAATCAGGCCTCTTATTATAACCCTTTGGGCCAGTCGCAACGATGCGTCAGGCTGCTGCCAGGAGGGATTGTTTAATACTAATGTGAGAGTCGGAGCGAATTCGTCACCTTCAATATAGATGTATGCTTTGTCACACTGAAGAGTTCGGGCCGGCTGCTGAGCATTGCTGTATTCAGTAACAGTAACAGAGCCGGACAGCTCAAGCCTTTTGTCGGCCGAGACTCTGCAATCGGCGGCATTTAGGTCAATAATTTTGTCGGCGCTGTGGAGTCTGTAGGAGCTTTCTTCCGAACTTGCTATTTTACCGGCAATATCCTGCTGCAAGATCTCTGCGGTAAGTCTTGCATAGACCTGCCGAGCAAGCTTTTCTACGGGGTAGAAACGAATCATATCTGCGTGTATTTTTTTTATTTCGTCGATTTTTTTAAATTTTATATCATCTCGCAGCAGTGAAGGAAATTCCTTTGTTATAGGCAGTAATTCAAAGTACCAGATGCCTTCGGAATCTGCCTGATATGTCCTGTGTGCAACTATCTGCACTTCGTTGGTTTTTTGATGGGGGATAAAATTAACCTGTGCAGTCTCTGCGGTTACGATTCGCTCAATTTTCTCATCCTTGGACTCGGCAACAACCACACCAGAGAGAATGTCATTATTGGGGTTGGCCCTATCGGCATAAATAATGTACTCGGCATCAGGAGGCCTGTAGAAGCCTCTTCGCTGGATATTTCGAAAAAGTATCTGTTTAGCGTCGGCTTTAAGAGACTTCTCGGCTCGGCGGAAAAAGGCGGGCATCACGTGGAAACTAAGCAGCAGATTTGCTATTGCCACCATAACTGCCAGTGCCAGACCCGGGTAAACCAGGGTCAGCAGATTTATGCCGCTTGCTCTGCAGGCATCGATCTCGTTGTCGCTTGCAAGTCGGCCATAGGTCAAGGAAGTCGCAAAAAGAGCTGCTATCGGTAGTACAAAAGTCAAGGTGATAGGTAGAAAATATCCCATCAAATGAAGTACCTGCTTCGGGCCTACACCGTACTGCTGGACCGGCCGTAAAATGATTCCGAGGCTCATCATTAAAACCAGAGCTGCTGTCGAGAGCACAAAAACCCTGAAAACTTCTCGAAATATGTATCTGTGCAGAGTAAAGACCATAAACATCAATCCACGAATTAACTTCGAAGCTGTAATTGTCAATAATCGGCGGAAAATTTGCAACAAAATTCACAGACTGTGCTGATAAGAGGTTCTGTTTAGCAGAAGGTATATTGGCAATATTTTATGTTTGCCTGTGAATAAGCAGATAGCTAAAATAGCCAATATAGTTAAAAGTGGCGTTTTTGAAAAGGCTTTGCGCCAATTCCTGCAGGGCGTTACCGATTCAGGAATTAAAATATCTTGCAGGCTAACTCAGAAAAATAAGTTTTCAAAGGTGGCTATGAAATTTTCCAAAAATGGTATTTTGGCGTTTCTGTTTATTGTTTTCTGCGCGGCAGGTTTTGCCGAAGAAAACCTACCCTCCATAAGGAGTCCCCAGGACTGCGATACTGTCATACTCAAGCAGGGGCAAAGGCTAAGTGGAGAAATCCTGGCTGAAAGAGAAAGCCAGATATATCTGGATGTCGGCTTTACGGTTCTGAGCATCCCTAAAGAAAATATACTAAAGTGTGAGTACGCCGGTGAAATTTCGGCCGAAGACGTTAATGATGCAAACAAAGTCAGCCAGTTGGGTGATTTGAGCTTAGTATCTCGTGCTTACGAGAGACTGCCCGGAGAACTTTATTACACTGTCGAGCAGGAGAAAACTACAATTGAAGCATGTGTTGAGGCAGTTGCCGAAGCGGTAGTGAAGGTCTCAAGTCCTGCAGGAATGGGCTCCGGGTTCTTCCTTAATCAGGAGGGATATCTGATAACCAATTACCACGTGATTGAGAAAGAGACAAAGATAGAGGTTACAGTGTTTCGAAAAGTAAAAGATGGCTTCGAGAAAAAGAAATTCAAGAAAGTCAAAATCGAGGCTATAAACCCATTTGTGGATTTGGCATTGTTAAAAGTGGAGGACCTTGGTGAACTCGAGGTCAGGTTCGTGCCGCTGGGCGATGTTGAACAAATAAAGGTTGGTGAGGAGGTTTTTGCCGTCGGCAATCCCCTCGGGCTGGAACGGACGGTAACCAATGGTGTAATCAGCACAAAGAACAGAGCTTTTGAAGGTCTGGTGTATATCCAGACCAACGCCGATATCAATCCGGGCAACTCGGGTGGGCCTTTGTTTAATCTGGCCGGAGAGGTTATTGGTGTGACGAATATGGGCTATATATTCTTCGGCGGTCTTGGATTTGCCATACCGGCAGATTATGTCAGACACTTTGTAGAAAACCGCGAGGCATTTGCGTATGATAAGGACAATCCCAATTCAGGCTTTAGGTATATTCAGCCTGACAAAAGACGAAACAAAGCTAAACCTTCATTGTAGAAAGGACGAAAGATGAAAGATATGTTAAAAGGCACATACTCAACCGTAATTATCATTTTATTGACGGGATTTATTTCTGCAAGTGTCTCCCTAGGGAGTCCCCAGGACAAGGCCCTTCCAAAAACAGCCGAACTGGTCCCTACTGAAACAGTCTTGTTGGTTGAAATTGATAACTTCAGTCAATTGACAGAACAATTCAAAAAAACCAGCCTTTACGGACTTTACAAAGACCCGGCCATGGCAGGATTTGCCGAAGATATAAAAACAAAATGCCAGCAAAAGGTCCGCGAGCAGATCGCCGGCAATGACATTGTCAAAACGATAGTGGATACAAACACATGGCCGGATGGTAGGGTTGCTGTAGCAGCGGTGCTTTATGAGCACAGGGCCGATGGTCCGGAATCGCCTTTTTTAATAATAACACAGTGGGGTGAAAAAACAGCTAAGATTAAAGAAGCTGTCGAGGCCGAGGTCAAAAAAGCAGTCCAAGCAGGAGCACATCGCAGGAGTGAGGATTATCGAGGCCTGGCTATAACTACAATTGAGAAAATATCCCAAAGCAGCAGCCCGATACCCGGTGAAGATGCCGGGGCCTCGAACAACAATGCTGCCGAGCCGATAAGCTTCTTTTTTGCCGATGATACATTTGCAGTAAGTGACGATATTGAGCTGCTTAAATTTCTAAAGGCGCAAATCGATGGCGTTAAAGGCCCTACTTTAGCTCAAGGCGGTGATTACAGCACTACAATAAAGACTATAGGTCCACATCACGACATTGACGCATACGTGAATATAAAGCAAATCGTCAAAAAGATTATCAGCGAAGATACCAACGACCGGGCCAGGACAACGGTTTCGAATTTAGGTTTTGACAACCTGGTTTGCTTTGGCTTGTCTGCGGGTATTGCAAGAAATCCGTCAACGTCCTGGGCCATCAAAGGTATATTAAAGATTGATGGAGCCAAGAAGGGAATTTGCAAGGCCCTGCAATTAAACACAGATGCTATTAAGATGCCGAGCTTTATACCGGCATCAGCTTATTCAATGGCATTTTTCAACCTCAGTATTAAGCAAACCTACGAGGAGATTTACAATATGCTGTACAGCTTCACCCCTGCTGCCGGTATGATGCAGATGCCGCTTTTGCCGCCGGGGCCCGCCGGTGAGCCGGCAGTTATGTTGAAACAGGATGTTATAGACCATTTAGGCTCACAGATATTCGTTGCACAAAGTTCTAAAAAGCCATTTACAACAGGTCAAATGCCGAGCGAGTCGGTGGTAGCATTGGCTGTAGATGACCGCAGCGCCATAGAGAAGTCTTTGTCAGTTTGGCATAGTAAAGTAATAGCGGCAGCTAATCCTGATGCAAAGCGTGAGCTGCTGGGCCATACAATATATCTTGTGAGCATGCCTGGATTTCCATTTTTGCAGCCTGGAATGACACCGATGCAGGGACCCGGTCCCGGCACTGCCGCAGAAAAGCAAATGACAACGTTGGCCTTTACCGTTACCGACGATTACCTTATTTTAGGGGCAGAATCCACTGTCGAGCAGGCAATTCGTACTCTGGCCGGCGGTGGTGCGGACACCGTCGAATCATTAAAGTGGTTTGCGACAGCAAAATCGGCAATGCCTTCCGTTGTCGGAGCCGCGAGTATGCAAGATTCCGCTGCTTCAGGCGAGATATTCTGGTGGATGATGAAACAAGGCAGCAAAACCCAGGGCCCGACGGCAGCACCGAGTCCGCTTGGTCTTCAGTTCGGGCCATTTGCAGCAGGAGAATTGGCAAACTTCGAACTGCTGCCCCCATTCGAGACAGTCCGCAAATATTTCGGCTCATCGTTTGGCTATTGTCTCAGCAGAGAAGACGGCTTTTACTTTGAGGGCCAGTACCTCAATCCGCAGTCATCGAAATAATATCTCCCGGTGCAAAATAAACCCGAACGCAAAACGGCCTTTTTAACCCTGTGCCAGACAAAGACTTACAACATCTAACTTATTGCCCTATTTATACTTATGTTGACACCGTGTATTCTGCTATCACAGCTTATCACAGAAAAAATTCAATTACATCAATTTTAATAAATGGCGTACAGTTTCTAAATTTCAACGAGCAAAAAAAACAACTGCATTTTTTCCCTCGCTCACAAGAAAAAGAACGGAACGATAGAAGGTGAAATGGACATAGTCTTAAAGACAATAATTAAGATGACATATACACATCGTTGTCACCGCCAGACAAAGATAAATCACTCTTTCCAATGTTACACTGTTCGCACAATGTTTGGAGGTTATTCATTTCTGTCTCACCTCCCTTAGACCATGGTATCTTATGATCTATATGAAGAACAACGCCGTGGTGCAAAGCTGGGCTTTTGCCGCATTGTTGACATTTGAAATTGTCTCTGTGCATCACTAAGAAACGGAGCTTCCAAGAAGGTTTTCGGGATGTCTTGTGAACAACAATATTTATATCAGATTTTTCAGATATCTTTTTCTGGCAAGTATTTGATTTAGATAGTTCTTCGCTTGAGATTTTCTCATTTTCCTCATCTACTTTATTGTTTATGAACTTAATAAAAGCTTTAAGAGCTTTCCTCCAAGACCCAAATCTGTATGCGTAAGCGCCAGCAGAATATTTGGATAGGGGTTTACATATTTCAAAGTAACGTGGTTGATGCCCTAATAATCTCCAGATTTGTTCAATATTCTGGAAATATTCTTCGTCTGCAACTCCCAAATTTCGTGTACGCTTTAAACCAGCTTGGTCAAGTGCCCCAAACCAAGAACCAAAACGCCTATGTAAGGTTGTAGAATGATAGATTCCGTGTTTGTCATATTCAGACTTGGTTACAGTTCGTTTGCCAAGAACATTGGAAACGTGCCGTAGATCATCAATAAGAGTCTTATTGGATACGTTACGATGAAATGTTTCGAGCTTAAATTCCATAAAACTTTGCGTCAAATATCAAACCTTAGGTAAAATCAATTGATTTTCAAATTATTAGTTCTTCAAAAGAATTTGTTAAGTTTTTCTACAATAATTGTAGTAGAATCTAGCTTAAAATTACACCAATCTACTTGGTACGTTTTTTCAGGCCGTTTATCAGACCGGAGACCATTTTGGCGATGATTTCAAGATGGTTTCGTAGCTCGTTGATGGTTAATTTATTTATCAGTTGTTTACGCCGACCCAGTTCGAGTAACGGTATACATTCTTGGATACTGCCGCGGGCGATAACGAAAAAGTGTTTGCGGTCATTTTTGGTAAACCTGCCGTTACCCTCGGCAATGTTGGCAGATATTGACAGTGAAGCTCGGTTAAGCTGGTCACGAAGAAAATAATAGCCATTTGGAAATTTGGAAGTCGTGGCACAAATTTTGTCGGCAAAATCAACTGCTTTTTGGTAAACAAGAAGTTTTTCAAAAGTGAAAGCCATAGCAATTTCCTTTTGAAAGTAGAGAGTAATAAGTAGACCGCAGTAGAGGGGTTTTGCGCCATCAAAACACTATTATTGTCTACGAAGCAGGCAACTTGCTCTCCGTAAGGAGTCCCTGGGACTACTCTCTACTTTCTACCCTCTACTGCTCTGATTTTTGCCTTTGGCAAAAATCGGGGAGACAAGATTTGAACTTGCGACCTCTGCGTCCCGAACGCAGCGCTCTGGCCAAGCTGAGCTACTCCCCGAATTTCAACTATCAAAAATATACCATAATATATCAAAAATTGTAAGCTCCAATAGTTATTAAAAAAAATGGTTTGTTACCTTTCGTCGGTCGGCTTATACTTCACTTCAAAAACACCAGCCAATTTCTTCTTTTCTTGAGATCCACGGGTACTTTTGAGATATCGTTCCCGTTTGACCGCAGAAGGGCGGTCCGCATGAGATTCGCTGTAAAGCAATTTCCAGGGGCCATTCTGCCGGCTAAATTTTCCACCACAGCCGGTGTTATGTTCTTTCAATCTGCGAATCAGATTGTCGGTGTGTCCGATGTAGAGTTTGCCTGTTTTGAGACTTTGAAGGATATAGACATAATACACAACTTTGCCCTTTTAGATTCGCATCAGTTTACAGAAACCAAATCCAACATTAATCACATAAATGGATTGCGAATGTGCGACCTTCCCTAAGGGACGCTCTGGCCAAGCTGAGCTACTCCCCGAATAGCTATCCGCAAATATACTATAAAAACGGACAGTTGTAAAACTACAATAGGTTAACAGGGTCAACGTCTATTGCCACGTAAACTGCCGGCCTAATCGGCCTGGCTGCCCGCAATTTCTTGAAAAGCCGGGCAATAATTGCTGCCTGTGGGGCCTGCAAAACTATCTGCATCCGGTGGAAACGCTGGATTCGACTAATAACCGCCGGCATTGGGCCTCGCACAATCACCTTTAAGCTGTTACTTTCGACGATACGTTCGATTCTTTCGCGCATCTGTCCACAGGCGACTTGCAGCCTGTCAAAATGCTCATCACGTAAAGTGATAATGGCCAATCGCCAAAACGGCGGCAGATTACAGGCCTGGCGATGTTTCAATTCCTCCTTAACGAATCCTTCAGAGTCGTTGGCCAGTGCAAATTGGATGGCCGGCTGATTGGCCAGCAATGTCTGTACATACACTGTGCCCTTTTTTGCTGAACGACCTGCTCGGCCGGCGACCTGCGAAATCAACTGGAACGTCCTCTCGTTTGCTCTAAAGTCCGGCAGATAAAGGGAAGTATCGGCACTGATAACGCCTACCAATGTTACGTTTGGAAAATGAAGGCCTTTAGCTAACATTTGTGTCCCGGCAAGGATGTCGATACGTCCCCGGCTGAAATCTTCCAGAACCCGGTAATAATCTGCTCCTGCCATTGAGTCACTGTCAACCCTTGCCACGCGGGCCTGCGGAAACTTTTTGACCAGTTCTTCTTCGAGCCTTTGTGAGCCTAATCCTATCATTGTCATTGCCTTGCCGCACAAGGGGCACTTACGGGGGACGAGTGTTTTTGCCAGGCAGTAGTGGCATATTGCATAGCCATATTTCATATGTCTGCCGATAAGAGTTTGCATTTTAGAGCTGTTGATTTGCTGCGATTTGTGGAAAGTCAATGTTACATCGCAATTTCTGCAGTGCAGCGTGTATTTGCAGGAAGGGCAGAAAATAAGATTGCTGTAGCCTCGTCGGTTCAAAAATAAAATGGCCTGTTCGCTCCTTGCAAGTACCTCTTTTAAGTGGTCGGCCAATGGCTCGGAAATTAGTGTAATTCCACCATCTCGAAAGCCCTTGTCTTTCATATCAACAATTTTCATTTCAGGTGCGGGTAGGTTCATCACGCGTTTTGGAAGCCGGATTAAATCAAAGTGCTCCCTCCTGCGGCAGTTAAACAAACTTTCCAGTGATGGCGTTGCACTGCCAAGAATACAGTGTGCCTCGGACATCTGTGCCCGTTTTATAGCGACATCTCTGCCGTGATATCGCGGCAATGTCTGCTGCTTGTAGCTCGGTTCATGCTCCTCATCTACCACGATAAGTCCAACATTGGGCAGCGGGGCAAAAACTGCGGAGCGTGCTCCAATAACTACATCCGCTTTGCCTATTTTTATTTTTTGCCATTGGTCGTTTCGCTGGGCAGCGTTCAGACCTGAGTGCATGATGCATATTCTCTCAAATCTCGAGCTAAATCTTTGGACGGTCTGAGCGGTAAGGGCTATCTCCGGCAAAAGCACGATTGCGGTTTTGCCTTTTTGCAGAACCAGTTCAACTGCCCTTATGTAAAGTTCGGTTTTGCCGCTGTCGGTAACGCCATGCAGCAAAGTAACACCGAAGGAGCCTTCGGCTAATCTGGCCCTAAAGTGTGCCAGGGCTTTTTGCTGGTCTTCATTGAGGACTACTTTTTCGCCCTTTAGCGACAAACCCTTCGGAATTGCCGGCAGCGATTTCAAGGTCTTTTTCTGAAAGACCTTAACAATTTCTTTCTCAATAAGTTTTTTCAGAGGCGCTTTCGTACAATCTGCGGAAAGCAAGACAACCTGAAGCTCTACAGCTCTTTCGGGCCCAAAGGCAGAACCCATTTGTAATATCCGAATAACCTGCTTTTGTTTGCTGCCTCTTATGTTTTTTAGAAAATCGCTGTCTTTACCTGCCAAATAAACATAATTCTTTTTCCTTACCCCAGCATTTTTCTTCACTGCCGAAGGAACCATTGCACCGAGGACCTGGCCCAGGGGACATATATAATAATCACTAATCCATTGGGCCAACTGCATCAGTTCATTGTTAATCAACGGCTCATTATCAATTATTTTCGCAATTCTCTTTAGTTTTTTATTCCCTGCTTTAGCAGCAAACGACTTCTCTAAAGGAACATCCTCGCGAACACAGAAACCAACCTGGTGTTTATTGCCTCTGCCAAAGGGGGCTTCAACTCTTTGGCCAACGCTCACAGGCCAAAGTTCATCGGCCACCAGATAGTCGAATTCTGTGTCGGCACCGGAGTCAAATGCTACGCGGACAATATGCCCGGAATCTGCATCCTGTTTCAACGGTGGTCCAAACAAACTGTCTGGTTCGTATTTTCTCACGCTTAAATCGTCACTTAGGCTTAGCCTCTTGTTGAATCAAATCAGGATATATCGGCAACATAAGCACAGTTGTGCTTATGTTGCCAAGGAGTTCGTCTGTTGGATTATAATCTTTGCAGCGACCTGTCCCCATAATAAAAAGCGTGAAATTTGCAAATTTAAAGGCTAAAATAGACATCTGCGATGAGTATCTTCAAAATCAATACAGCATTCGAACCTGCCGGTGACCAGCCGCAGGCAATAGACCGGCTCACCCAGGCTCTGCGCACAGGCAAAAAGCTCCAGACCCTTATGGGTGTTACAGGCAGCGGCAAAACGTTTACTATGGCCAATGTGATTTCACAGTTCAATCTGCCTGCTCTTGTAATCTCGCATAATAAAACCCTGGCAGCTCAGTTGTACGAAGAATTTAAGGAATTATTTCCTGACAACGCCGTCGAGTATTTTGTCAGCTACTACGATTATTACCAACCTGAGGCCTACATACCTCAGCGTGATATTTATATAGAAAAGGATGCTTCCAAGAACGATGACCTCGACCGGCTTAGACTTTCGGCTACCACAAGCCTTTCGACAAGGAGTGATTGTATCATTGTTGCGTCGGTCTCATGCATTTTCGGATTAGGCTCTCCCGAAGACTACAAGGCTTCTGTCATAGCCCTTCGAGCAGGTGATTGTTGCCAGAGAAATGAATTTTTGGGCAGATTGGCAGACTTACAATATACCCGAAACGACATCGATTTCCGGAGAGGAACATTCAGAGTACGCGGTGATGTGGTTGAATTACACCCGTCCTACGAATCCTTCGCTATACGGATTGAATTTTTCGGCGACGAGGTAGAAAAAATAAGTTACATCAATCCGGTTTCGGGTGAAACATTAGCTGATGAAACTCAGGTGTTTATCTATCCGGCCCAGCACTACATTATGCCCGGTGAGAGAATTGACTCGGCTGTAGAAGACATAAGGGCTGAGCTAAAGCAGCGACTAAATGAACTGCGTCAACAAAGCAAGCTACTCGAAGCACAACGACTCGAAGCCAGGACTATGTATGACCTTGAGATGATGCAGGAGGTAGGTTACTGCAGCGGGATAGAGAATTATGCCAGGCATCTGGCACATTTGCCGCCCGGGGCCAGGCCATATACACTCATAGATTATTTCCCTGAGGATTTTCTTGTCTTTATAGATGAATCACATGTTACCATACCGCAACTGCGTGCTATGTGGGCCGGTGACAGAAGTAGAAAAGAGGTTCTAATCGAACACGGCTTTAGACTGCCAAGTGCTCTTGATAACCGACCTCTTCGATTTGAAGAATTTCAGGAAAACTGGTCTAACGTTATTTTTGTGTCCGCAACGCCGGGCCCGTTCGAGCTTGAAAAATGTCATAATGAGGTCGTCGAGCAAATTATAAGACCGACCGGCCTTGTTGACCCACAGATTTTCGTATATCCGGCCAAAGACCAGATTCAGCACCTCCTGGGCGAAATTCAAAAAAGAGTCCAGGCCAAAGAGCGGATGCTCGTTACAACCTTGACAAAAAGAATGGCTGAAGACCTTTCTGCATACATCACGAAAAAAGGCTTTAGATGCCGATACCTGCATAGTGAAATTAAAACACTCGAAAGAATCGAGATACTGCGTGACCTGCGAAACGGCCGGTTTGACGTGCTTGTAGGCATAAATCTCTTGCGTGAAGGCCTTGACCTGCCCGAGGTCTCTGCCGTGGCGATTCTCGATGCAGACAAGGAAGGATTCCTCAGAAGCCAAATTTCGTTGATACAAACCATCGGCAGGACCGCAAGAAATATCAATGCAACAGTATTTTTGTACGCCGATAAGGTCACCGAATCAATGCGAAAAGCTATTGACGAAACCAACAGACGCCGTAAAATCCAGTTAAAATACAATAAAGAGCACAATATAACACCCGAGACGATAAAAAAGGAGATTCGACGCAGCCTCACAGAGCAGGTCAAGGCAAGGCAAACCGCCCGCCGGGCAGTGAGTTTTAGCGAAGATAGTTATGAAAAAGTCGAATTGGCGTCTCAAATCGAAAAAGAGATGCTCGATGCTGCCGAAGGACTCGATTTTGAGCGTGCGGCTTTTCTGCGCGACCAGTTACACCAGTTGAAAGAATTGCCGGAGCTGGTTATCGCCAGTAGAGACAAAAAAGACAAAGCAAAGAGAAAGATGAGAGAAAGATGAAAAAACTTGATATCAAAAAAGCACTGCCTTTAATCAATATGGCAATTGAGGAAGACCTGGGCCAGGGTGATATGACCAGTGAGCTCTTTTTCCAGGACAACACTATTGCCAGAGCGAATATCATTTCACGGGAAGAGATAATCGTCTGTGGGATGCCTATCGCCAGACAAATCCTCAAGCACTACGACAAGAAGTTAAAACTTAAGGTGCTCGTTGACGACGGCCAGGAGGCCCATATAGGCCGCAAAATCGCCGCTATCGAGGGCCCCTTGTGCTCGATGTTAAGCGCCGAGCGAGTTATGCTGAACTTCCTGCAGCGACTTAGCGGAATAGCTACCACGACACGCAAATATGTCCGGGCTATACAAGGCACACGTGCAAAAATATACGATACACGCAAGACTATGCCGGGCTGGAGAATTCTCGAAAAATATGCTGTCAGATGTGGAGGCGGCCATAATCACCGCTTAGGATTATATGACGGAATATTGATCAAGGATAACCATCTCGCTCAACTGGGTCGCGACTTTGCGCCGAAATTATCAAAGATAATTGTACAAGCCCGAAAGGTTAAAGATGTCAAATTCGTTGCCGTTGAGGTTGACCACGTAGATGACCAGCTCAACCACGTTTTGAAAATTCCTGATATCGATATAGTACTGCTCGACAACATGGGCCAATGGCAGCTGAAACACGCCGTGGAGATGCGAAATGCAATGTGCGGCAACAACAGGAAACCACTGCTCGAAGCTTCAGGAAATATAACACTGAATAACGTCTCAGCCATCGCCCAGTGCGGCCTCGATAGAATCGCCGTTGGCGCAATAACTCACTCAGCAGCTGCCGTTGACATCGGGCTCGACAGGTAAATGGCGATATGCTTAAAAGTAACCACATTGACCCTGAACTTATCGGCGCAAATCTAAAAACAAAACGCATAGGCCGCAAGATAGTGGTCTTTAGCTGCACGACAAGTACAAACGATATTGCTGCTGAATATGCCAAAAGCAAGGACAATGACGGGCTGGTAATCTTTGCCGATGAGCAAACCGCAGGCAGGGGCAGAGCCGGGGCCAAATGGTTCAGCGGGCCAGCAGAGAGCATCCTTTGTTCGGCAGTCTTAATTAACTGCAAATTAACCTCCGAGCTGCTTTCTATAAGCTGTGCCGTGGCAGTTGCTGAGGCAATCGGCAAGCTTGACAGCAATTACGCCAAAATAAAATGGCCTAACGATATTGTCATAAACGGCAAAAAAATCGCCGGCATTCTCCTCGAATCCAGGGACTACGATACCCACCGCTGCCACATAATTGGAATCGGGATAAACTGCCATCAAAAACAGCAGTCATTTCCGCCGGAATTGCAAACAATAGCCACAAGCATCGATACTGAAGGTAATGTTTTTTGTGACCGAGTCTCCCTTGCCAAGCGACTGTTAAGTTCACTGGATTGCTGGTTAGCAGCAGCTGAAAAGAAAAGCTCAACAGTTGTCCAACGATGGAAGAGGCTTAGCTCCGAGCTAAACAGGCCGATTAGACTTACTTTCGGCGGTGCCGTATTCAATGGAAGCTGTATCGGCATAGATCCGGAAAAAGGGCTGATTGTACAGCTTGATACCGGCGGAATAAGAATGTTCGAAGCTGCCCAAACCACAATTGCTAAGTGATGGATATTACAAAACAGAAAACGGCAAAATTCTTTGTTAGGTCTGTTCAGTTAACTGTATAAATGGTCTTAACGTCCATTAGTGTTTCACGTCTTTATTCCCTTTACAGTAGGCGGAGGAATACGCTCTGTCGAGCAGATAGACCAATTGCTGCGCAGCGGTGCTGAAAAGGTCT
>JAFGRL010000116.1 GCA_016935195.1 Sedimentisphaerales bacterium | reverse complement strand
CCATCCCGCAATCATCATCCGTTTTGCCAAAATCGCAATCGTATCCCGATTCTTTTCAATATATTCCTGTATCATAATCCATATCTCCCTATCTGATTATCCTCACCACACCATTTTAACAATTGTCTATCGTAAATCCGCACGGCCAACCGTTGCTCACGATTTCCGTGCTAAACAATAGTTGCATTTTAGATTAAAATTTGGGAAACATTATAATGCTTTTAATTTAATTGCGATTATTCATTTGGGTTCACTTTTTCTACTGATAATGACAATTTTCTTTTGTACAGTTTGTTTAGGGCAATATCACCTTATGGCTGAACTGAATTACTGTCATTGGCCTTGGGCTTTTTCTCATTTTTCAATAGTAAGCTAAAATCAATATCTATTGGCCCACCCAGAAACTCGCTGCGACATTTAACGAAATTGCCATCATCATCGAATGTAAACACAGCAGGCAAATAATCCTTCTTTTCCACAGATGTTACTTGTTGGCTTCTCCTCAGGTATTTGTATGTACAAACATTGCCCTCTCTCAAATAGGAGCTGCCTAAAAGCATTTGAACTTCATTGGCATCAGGTAGGTGTACCTCACCTGCCACACCGTAACCTCCATAAATACGTCTCTTTCCGATATCAACTTTAGCATTTCCCATCGCCTTTAAAATTGCTAAAACCATCGCTTTTGGTATCACGGTAAAAAATCTTTTATCAATATAGCTTTCAGTTAACTTGTCTTTTATAAATACAAATCTTACGCTTATGTCGTAATTGCCTGCCTCATTCTTTTCCCCTGGATATTGCTTTTCAAGAACATAATCATAAAAAAGCCTGTCGCTCCCCGATGCTTCCGTGCTCGGTTTTTGGTTCATTATCCGAACTACATCGCCAGGAAATAAAACCGGCTCTTTCGCAATGATGCAAAACTTCTCATCCTCTTTAATTTCAAAGTACTCATCGAATTCTGAAAGTTGCCCCTGAACTTTTTGCAGCCGTAGGTAGAAACAACCGGATACCATAAGGCAGAAAAGATAGGTACTTGCAAAAAGTAACATGTTACGTTTATTCATTCTCTGGCATCCGCTTGATGGTACAACTGTGTCGGGATTTCTAATCTAACATTTCCCATTTAAACGGTTACAAAACACATTTTTCTCCGCATGACATCAGTAATCTTCTCAACATCACCGCACTATTTTAACGATTGCCTGTCTTAATTAAACCAAAAGTTTAGGCCACCTCCCGCAAGGGTCAGGTTTTGGAAGAAGTTCCAATTATTCTGGCGATATATTCAACCGCCCGAACAAGCCGACCGAACAGTTGTACAACGTAAATCAAAACAGCCACGTATGCAATCATCATCACTATGGATAAAAAACCCATTACAAACTCCTTTCAGAAAAGCTCATTTCACCACAACATTTTAACAATTGCCTGCCGTAATTCAACTGAAAGTTCGGCCAACGCTCGACAATTTCCGCCAAATTGACAATCGCAAATCACCTCGTTCATCGCCCTTCTATTCTCTCCCCTCACTTTCTTACCGCACCGCCTCCACCCCGCCAGAAGCCTCTTTCTGTCCACAATATCCAATAGATCGCATCACACATCCTATAAAAGAACTTATAATTTTTTCGCTTTTACGTAACACGAGAGACGAGTCACGAACCACAAGCCACTCAAATTGTCTTCTGACTTCTGGATTCTGACTCCTGTATTCTTTTCCCCCTCTCATCTCACCTCACTCTCTTACTACACCGCCTCCATCCTCCTCCTTTCTCCCTTGCCACCTCCCAATACCGACGAATCTTTTTCTATCCAAAACACCCCGTAATAAATTCAAGCTCTTTAACTCTTTGTAGCCTTCGGCGAAGTGGATTGAAGGTTGGGTGATAAAAAAGTTTTAACTGTTTTTATTTTCGCAAACAATATGCGGAGGATGCGGGTAAAGTCAGTCCAAATCAGAGCCGACCTTTATTTTTTTGGCTGCGCCGTGTTCTCTGTGGCTGAGATTATTTTTTCAGCAGGTCCAGGCTTTGTTCGAGGAATCGTATAAGACTTATTTGATGGCACAGTGATAACTCTGCAGAGATTTTACCTGGCTATCTGCCTTCAGCCGGGCAGCAATGCCCTTGACGGCAGCGGCGGCAGCGGCTGTTGTGGTAATATAAGGTACCTTGTACTTGATAGCCGCCTTGCGGATATAGGAATCGTCGTGCTTGCTCAGCTTGCCGGCAGGGGTATTGATGATAAGATTGATGTCAGCGTTTTTGATGGCATCTATAATATTTGGTCTGCCCTCGTGCATTTTCAGAATATGCTCGGTTTTGATGCCATTTTTCTTAAGGAACTTACCAGTTCCTTCGGTGGTCTTGATTTTGAAGCCAAGTTCTGCGAAAGCCTTGGCTGTTTGTACAATTGCCGATTTATCATTATCGACCACAGTTATCAAAACGGTTCCCTCCGAGGGAAGCCGCTGCTGTGTGGCATCCTGGGCCTTGAAATAGGCCAGACCATATGAATCAGCCAGGCCTAACACTTCGCCTGTGGAGCGCATCTCCGGGCCGAGCAGCGGGTCAACGGTGTGGAACATATTGAATGGGAATACCGCTTCTTTTACACCGAAGTGCGGGATTTCTTTGTGCTCTAAGTTCAGCTCTGCGAGTCTTTTGCCGAGCATAATCTGCGTTGCCAATCTGGCCATTGACAGGCCGCAAACCTTCGAGACAAGCGGAACAGTTCTTGAGGCACGGGGGTTGGCTTCCAAAACATAGACTGTACCATTGGCTATGGCGTATTGCATATTCATCAAACCTACCACGTTTAACTCAATAGCAATTCTTTTTGTGTATTCATTTATCGTGTCCAGATGCTTTTGGGGGATACTTACCGGTGGTATGACGCAGGCAGAGTCGCCGGAATGGACGCCGGCCAGTTCGATGTGCTCCATCACAGCAGGCACAAACGCATCGCTGCCGTCGGAAATTGCATCGGCCTCGGCTTCAATTGCGTTTTCCAGGAATTTGTCAATAAGAATGGGACGCTGCGGGGTAATCTCAACAGCGGCCTGAACGTATTTTCTGAGCATCTCTTCGTCATGCACAACCTCCATTCCGCGTCCGCCAAGCACATAAGACGGGCGAACCATAAGTGGATAGCCGATTTTTTTGGCGATACCAAGAGCTTCGTCAAGATTGCTTGCCATACCAGACTTAGGCATAGGTATGCCGAGCTTTTTCATTATTGTGCGGAAACGGTCGCGGTCTTCGGCCAAGTCTATAGTTTCGGGTGATGTTCCAATTATTTTAACGCCCGCCTCGGCAAGCTGTGTTGCGATATTGAGAGGTGTTTGACCGCCAAACTGGACAATGACGCCTTCCGGCTTTTCCTTTTCATAAATACTCAAGACATCTTCGACAGTTAGCGGCTCAAAATAGAGCTTGTCAGAGGTATCATAATCTGTGGAGACGGTTTCAGGGTTGCAGTTGACCATAATCGATTCAAAACCCTCGTCGCGCAGTGTAAAAGCGGCGTGCACGCAGCAATAGTCAAACTCAATTCCCTGGCCGATACGGTTTGGCCCGCCGCCTAAGACCATTATCTTACGGTTTTTGCTCACACTGACTTTGTCAGCAGCATTGTACGTGGAAAAATAGTAGGCTGCATTTTCGACACCACTGACCGGAACAGGTTCCCAGGCCTCGCCAGCACCCAACTTTGTTCGCTGTTTACGGATTTTATCTTCCGAAACAGCAAGAAGGCCGGCCAGGTATCGGTCTGCGAAGCCATCTTTCTTGGCCTGAACTAATAGCTCATCAGGTGGCATTTTGCCTTTATATTCGAGAATTTTCTGCTCTAATTCGACAAGCTCAGCCATCTGTTCGATGAACCAGCGTTTGATGTGCGTCCTTTCGTACAAGGTATCAATATCAGCACCTTTGCGAAGGGCCTCATACATAATGAACTGCCTTTCGCTGGTTGCGGTGCTTACAAGATTTATAAGTTCATCGAGAGAGAGCTTGTTGAAATTCTTTGCAAAGCCAAGTCCGTATCGGCCGGTCTCAAGAGAACGAATGGCCTTTTGGAAGGCCTCCTTGTAATTTTTGCCGATACTCATCACCTCGCCCACTGCCCGCATTTGTGTTCCGAGCTTATCTTCAAGGCCTTTGAACTTTTCAAAGGCCCAGCGAGCAAATTTAACCACGACATAATCACCGGAAGGTGTGTATTTTTCGAGGGTTCCGTCTCTCCAGTAGGGTATCTCGTCCATTGTCAGACCCCCTGCCAGCATCGAAGAAACAAGGGCTATGGGAAAGCCGGTAGCTTTGGAGGCAAGTGCAGATGAACGGGAGGTTCGTGGATTGATTTCGATTACGACAACTCGGCCGGTTTTCGGGTCGTGTGCAAACTGTATATTTGTTCCGCCTATGACTTCAATGGCATCGACAATGTCGTATGAGTACTGCTGCAGCTTCTGTTGTAACTGTTGGTCGATGGTGAGCATTGGTGCGGTACAATATGAGTCTCCGGTGTGGACACCCATTGGGTCAACATTCTCGATGAAACATACGGTTATTTTTTGGCCCTTGGCATCTCGTACTACTTCAAGTTCCAGCTCTTCCCAGCCAAGAACAGATTCCTCGACGAGGATTTGGTTGACCAAACTTGCCGAAAGGCCTCGGGCAGCAACTGTGCGCAATTCCTCAACATTGAAGACTGCGCCGCCGCCTGTTCCTCCCATAGTATAGGCTGGACGGATGACGACCGGATATCCGAGCTGCTCTGCGATTTTTTCTGCTTCTTCGACGTTAAGGGCAGGGTCGCTTTTCGGCATTTCAATACCGAGTTGATTCATTGTTTGTTTAAAGGCGATGCGGTCCTCGCCCCGTTTTATCGCATCTATCTGAACACCAATAACTTTTACGCCATATTTATCAAGTATGCCCGCCTGGGCAAGCTCGGAGGATAGATTAAGTCCGCTCTGGCCGCCAAGATTGGGCAGAAGGGCATCGGGACGCTCGGCTTCTATAATTTTCGTCAGCGTCTCAAGGTTAAGAGGCTCGATATAGGTTACATCAGCCATACCCGGGTCGGTCATAATGGTTGCAGGGTTGGAGTTGACCAGCACTATTTCGTAGCCCAATTTGCGAAGGGCCTTGCAGGCCTGGGTGCCGGAGTAGTCAAATTCACAGGCCTGACCAATGATAATAGGCCCGGAGCCGATTATCATAATTTTCTTTATGTCCTTTCGCTTTGGCATAGTGTGGCTCCCCTTTCCTATTTCTGGATATTTTTTTAGCTCCATTAGTAATTTAAAAAATTACCAGCTAAAACGATACGATAATGCTTACCACGTATTTTTTAACCTACTAAGGCTGATGTTTCGGAACACTCTTCAGCAGTAAATACTGCGGGCTTTCGGATACAAACACATTTATCTGCTTACTCTGCCAGGAAAGATTAATCTGGCTACCAAGCATCTTGACAAGTTTAGCTTCGCCTGGGCCAAGCGGGATCTCTATTTCATGTGGTTGTTCTATGGTCCAAAAAGCTAAAGCTTGTTCACCATTTTTGCTTAAAACCAAAGCAAAGTCATTCTCGCTGGCCAAATCGAGTCTTTTCTTGATTGAGTAGCCTTCGAGCGTATTAGTAAGAGTCTTTACGGCAATATATGCCATCTTTGGTTCGAGATTGTGCCTGGTTATGCCAAAGTTGTATTCTCTTTCATTGGCATCAGTTCCGTCATCTCTCCAATCATACCATATACTCACCGGTACTTGCTGGTAAAGGTTTACCAGAAACATTCTTACAACGTATTGGGCCTGGCGTTTTTCTGAGAAGCGTGTGCCATCTCTGTTCACAAGAGAATACCCCCATTCGCCGGATAAAACCGGTATGTCTTTGCCGTTAGGAGTGTATTTTCGGATAAGTTGCCGGAGTTTGGAGTATTCGTCTATTACGCTCTCGGGAGGTTTGTTTTGAGAACGATAAGGATGTACTGTTAGAGCATCAATCCACTTAAGCAGTCCTTTCTTGAAACACTCTTCCAACCACTGTAGTTTGATCCCGGAAACTGCCGGAGCGACAACAATTGCTGAAGGATCAACTTGTTTAATCGACGCTGCTGCAATTTCAACAAGCCTGCAGTACTCTGCAGCATTGGGCTGGGGCTTCCAAAAGAAATCTACATTCGGCTCATTCCATATTTCCCAAAGTATTGGCTTGCCCTTGTACCTGCTGACTGCAGCCTTTGCAAAAGCCGCGTATGCCTTTCGGCCGTTCAGGGTACGGACAGACCTCTCAGACTCATACAGCTTATTGCTGTAGTCGAGGATGTATATAATTCGTATACCCCGCTTGAGGCATCCTTTTGTCAAACCGTCGTAGCCTGTGTTCTCGAAGTCATAAACACCTCGCTTGGATTCAATCAGGCCCCAACACATATCCATCCTGATAAATCCCAAGCCTCCCTGCGATATCAAATCAAGGTCGTTGTTGTAGTCTGTCAGGTAAGAGCCGCTTTCAAAGAAACTGCTGTGCTCCAACGCAAGTCTCATCTCTTCGAATCGGGGATTGGCAGTAAAATGTATATTTGCTCCAAAGTTGTTGGGTATAGTAAGCTGTGGCAGAGAATTTGCAGAAGCTGCGGTCCCGATTGCCAACAAAAGCCACGTTACTAAAAGTGTATTGAAGGTATTTCTCACCATTATCCAAAGTCCTTAATGAAAATTTGGACTATGAAATCACTCAGCAACAACACTGAGCCTTATTTCCGTTAGGTTGCCATTTTTGGTTTATATTTGATATCTTGGCACAACTTACCAGACCTTTACAAAAAAATCAAACTTTCTTAACTTAGAGTGCCTTAGTCAGCCACCAGTTCGCTACTATAGTGCTCAATGTAAGAACAGATAGTAATTTTAGTTTACAGCAACAGGAATCTTTGCTACATTAGGTGCTGAGCAACATTTATTAAATTAAAGTACCGGAAATAAAATGATTGGCCGGATAGAAATCGATACTGAGCGTTGTAAAGGCTGCGGCTTATGTGTGCAGGTTTGTCCTCAGGATGTAATTGTTATATCCAAACGCTCCAATAAAAAGGGATATTTCCCTGCAGAAGCAGCAAACCCAGGCTGTATTGGCTGCGCATTATGTGCTCAAATCTGCCCCGATGCTGCGATTAAAGTATATCAGGATAAGACAGCACCAACTCTGCAAATCCGACAGAAAAGCAAATCAATTATAACGGGCACATCACAAAAACGTTTTGCCAGCACGTAAATCATTCAAAGAAAATGTTTGCCAATTTTCCAGTTAATTATCAATATTTTGATGTATGGCAGAGACATTTTTTGCTCACGGATATATAATCCTATTTGTAACGCTCAATTCTGACTCTTGCTGTGATTCCATGCGCCAGCATATTCTCCAGATTGCACTGGCGCTGCGTTACCGAAGCAATTTCCAAACTTGCTGCCGGCGTCATCTTCTGATATGTACAGGTCTTTAGAAATTTGCCCACCCATAAACCGCCGGTATAGCGGGCTGCTCTGCTTGTCGGCAGGATATGATTTGTGCCGATTGATTTATCACCGTAGGCAACAGTAGTTTCTTCGCCGATAAATAATGAACCGTAGTTTCTCAATTTTTCGAAATAGTAATCTGTGTCCTTGACGTGGATTTCAAGGTGCTCAGGTGCATAATCATCGCTGAGTTCTATAGCTTCGTCCGGATTATCAGCTACATGGACTATTCCATTATTAGACCACGAAATCTCCGCCACGTCCCTGGTGGCTAGAGCCGCCAGTTGCTTGTCCAGTTCTTTGATAGTCTTCTGTGCAAAACCTTCGCTCAGACAAATCAAGCAAACGCCGCTGTTTGGGTCATGTTCAGCCTGTCCTAAAAGATCGCAAGCTACCAGGGCAGGGTCTGCATCATCGTCGGCTATAACCAGAATTTCTGTTGGCCCTGCCAGAAGGTCGATGCCACATTGGCCGAAGAGCTGGCGTTTAGCCTCGACTACATACTTATTGCCCGCTCCGCAGAGGATATCCACCGGTTCGACAACACCCATCCCGAAAGCCATCAGTGCAAAGGCAGGCACTCCACCTATAATAAAAATGCGGTCAGCCCCGGCCTTGTGCATGGCATTGACGGTGGCCGGATAATAGCCCTTACCTTTTACCGGCGGTGTGCAGCATATAACCTGTTTAACCCCAGCGACTTTGGCAGGTATGATGCTCATCTGGGCCGAGCCGAACATCGGATACCGTCCGCCCGGAACATAGCTTCCAACTGCGTTTACAGGAATGTGCCTATGGCCTAATATAACGCCGGGCCTGGTTTCCACCTCAAGTGGGAGCATCGTCTTTAACTGGTCGGCCGCAAATTTCCTCACGTTATCTTGACAATACTCCGTGTCCTTGATTGCCTGTTCATCCAGCCGACCGATAGCCTCGTGAATCTGCTTTTCGCTCATCTCAAAGTCGTCCGGGTCCCAATCGTCGAACTTCCTGCTGTACTTTCGAACCGCATCCATACCATTTTGTCTTAGGTCTTTGAGCATCTCGCTTACAATTTTAGTTGTTTCCAGATCCTCCTCGAACAGTCTGCGTTTGCCTTGTTTTATAATCTTCATAAGCACGCTACCTTGAAAAAAACTTCTCTTCCATCAATCACAATCTTAATCCTGCGTTTCCTCACTGGCCAAATGAATCTCTGCTTTATCCCTTATGGAATTTATATATTCTTTAGCGAGCTTTTTTATTTTGAGAACCCTCATAGTTTTAACGGCTTTTGGTTTTACCTGCTCAAATGGGTCAACTTCGGCCGGCTTTCTTGCACGAAGCTTAATTATATGGTAGCCAAACTCCGTTTCAACAATATCGCTAATCTCTCCATCTTTTAGTTCAAAAGCTGCATCCTCAAAGGCAGGGACTTTTTGGTGTCGCCTCAGACGATTTATATAGCCGCCTCCAATTTTGCCCGTCGACAGACAATCCGAATGAAGCTTTGCAAGTTCAGCAAAGTCTGCCCCTGCACGAAGCTTCTCAAGTAACTTCTCTGCCTTTTCCTTTGCCTTGACTTTGGCAATTTGGGTATTGGGGTCATTGATGTCCGGCTTAATCAAAATGTGAGAGATACTGAGCTCTTGCGGTGCGGTGAAAAGGTCGATATTGTTATCGTAGTATTGCTTAGCCTCTTCAACTGAAACTGTTAATTTATCCTTAAAAACTGCTTCAAACAATTTTCTGAACTCTGTAAGTTGATCATCGTCAGCCACAAGGCCCTCGAAACTTTGGCCGCAGGCATCCAATGCAAGCCTAACTTCATCCAATGACAAAGACAAAAAAGACTTCTGAGCCTCCGTCGGAGTCTTTACAAAAGTTTGAAGCTCCTGTTCTAACAAAATCTTATTTATCATCTCATCTAATATCTGTCCTCTGAGCAGATGCTTATAATTACCAATAAGCTCTCTGGGCATACGAGAGCCCCATCTCGATAGTTCCTCAAATCTTGAGGCGATGTGTGCCTGCACATCAACCTCATATATAGATGCATCATTTACATTAGCGGCAATTCTTTTTTCTCCCTGAGAAGTATCAACATCAATTTGTGCCAAGGAAGTATTCATTTCGACATCGAGAAAACGAACAAACCAATCCCTCAACAGCTCAAAAGCCTCAGGTGTTGGTGAGTGGCCGCTACGGTGGTTGAACATACCTATACACTCAGGCCTGCTCAAAAGACTATAGACCTCTCTTGCTGCGTTGATGTGCGACCAGCTCTTGTCTCCATCCGCCCACTCGCCGGAAATAAGTAGAAATGGTCTCGGTGCAATCAAAGCCAACAACTCATGCTGGTCGGTTGATTTGGCTATGTCGCGGATGTAATCACCAAAGTACCAGTAGTCATAATAGTTCGTAAAATAAAATGAAATAGCCCCTTCACTGTCGACAACGGTCGTTATTCTATCATCCAAAGCTGCTGCATAGAGCGACATTGTGCCACCATAGGAATGTCCTACGACGCCGATATTATGGTGGTCAACCTCAGGCAGTGTATACAGGTAATCGACAAGTCTGTGAACGTTCCACACCCATTTACCAAGGCCAGTACATTCGGGATATTTCAGTTTCAAATGTGCTACCGCTTCGTCGTAACGTTCTTGCTTCATCCCATTTCCCTGAACGGCAATTCCTATATACCCCTGTTGAACCATAAGATAACAGAAGCTTCTCATCTGGCTTGGTGGATTATAGAGTTGGCCGCCAAGGTTCTTGCCGGCAGGAGCATCAACATCATAATAAGGTGATATTACAACCGGTGTAGGGCTTTTGATAGGCTTATGAGGTATCATTATAAGGATTTTCATCCAGTCATCCGGTTCGGTCTGCAGATACATCAGCTTTCCGGTATAGTACTCCTCCTGAAATGTTTTTATAAGTTTGGCGGCCGGCAAGGGTGGCCTTAGAGTTGGCGCACCTAATAACTTCATCCACTTTTCTTTTAACTTTCTTCTCTGCCTCTGCCATTGAGCTACGGTGCTGATTTTGCTGCCTTGTTCATCTATCAAAAACGAACGAAGTCTTCCAAGTCCTTCCAAACCCTTAGGTATCCGGTTAAAGGGCTCAAACCACTCCGTGGCATATGTCTTCTTTTGCCGTTTATCACGTCCAAGCGAACTTCGACAAATTCTAAAGCCGGTAAACAAACTTTTATCATCCGGCCTCAAAGAACGGCGCCCAGCCTTTGTTATAGACCGCCAATGTTCATCCAGCAAAAGTCGAGGTGTCGTAACAAAACAGCCGCCACATATAACTCGTTCAGGGCCCCATAGTGGACCAGTAGGATTTATTAAAGGACTGGGTTGGTCTATTAATGTATTATAGTAGTCGTAACACCATTCCCAGACATTGCCGCACATATCATAAAGGCCAAATTTATTGGCAGGATAGCTGCTCACTTCCTTAGTACCTTTTTGACTTACCAGATGCATAAGTCCTTTGCTGTCTGTCGTATCGGCCACACCAAGGTTCGCATACTTTTCAATATCTTCCATATCGAGCTTGTTTACGTCAGAACCTGCAATGCTCCATTCAGCCTCGGTCGGCAGACGGTAAGCGTTTTTTGAAAAATCACACTTGCCTGTGGAGAGATTGTAACAAGGCTCCATGTCCTCATTGACGCTGCGTAAATTGCAGTATCTGATAGCCTCCCACCAGCTTACCTGCTCCACCGGCCTGTTATCACCCTTATAATATGAAGGATTGTAGCCTATTACTTGGCTGAACTGCTTTTGTGTAACTTCGGTTTTGGATATAAGGAATTCGCTCACGGAAACAGTCAATTTTATTTTCTTTGTTGCCCCGTCAGTAACCTGATATGAGCCAGCGGGTATAGCTACAAATTCGGTTCCATTACCGAAAACAGCAAAGTTTAACAGCAGCCAAAACCCTATAAAAGTAAGCAATTTGACATCACACCAATTAATGATGCGTGCGCACATCGTTATCCCTCCAGTTGAAAAAAGATTGAAAGGGCTTTGATTCAATTTGCACTTTTACTTTTGGCCTTTAGCCTTTCAATGACTTCCGGCGGTGTCTTCCATCCATAAGAGCGTTTTGTCTTGGTATCATAGGCGATAGTGATAACATAAATTTCGCATCTTTTCGCCATCTCAGGAGTTACATTGATACGAAGTTTTGTGTAGCCATCTTCATACCATCTTTGATATCCATCGACAGGATTTTCTGTAATCGTTTTCCCGTTCAGGCGAATGTCAAGGATTGTTGGCTCTGGATATGGAATTCTCGCCACTATTGACAAGCCGTTTTCGACAGGAGTGGCTGGTATGTTTGCGCCGACCTTACCACGTTCATATAGCACACGATTTTGGCTCTCCGGGCCGGCCTCGATAAACTTTTTAATAGGTTCAACATCGATATAATCGAACTCGGCCAGGTTTTTTAGCAAAGGCTCTTTGTAGATTTTGCCCCATCTACCAGATTCACCGGTTCCTTTAGTCAGTATTTCCAAACCTTTAAAGCTCGTCGAACAGATAAACATTTCTCTGAAGTCAGTTTGTGGATAGAGACCTCCAAACGCTACCGCGGCCTGTCTCCTCCAAAGTTCAACTCTGGATTTACGACGAACTCCCGGCGTTTGCCCACCTGAGCAAAGCTCGCCCATTCCACTTCTTTTTATGACATTAACAGGATATCCAGCCAATGGACCCTTAGAATCGATACCATATTTTATCAATCCCTTGATAGCTTCAACGCCGGATTGTTCCCAACATATTTCGGTAGTTGTCGGCATCGTGTGATTGCGAACATAAGAATACATAGCGGTATAAAAGTAGGGTCTTCCATACCAAAAATACTCATCAATAGGCTTGAACTGATCGCCATAGAGCAATCTTTGTGCGGTCATTTCTATTCTATCATAGCCGTAGCCTGCTGCCTGACCGGATTTGAACATTGCATTATTTACGTTTTGGTCCCAGGGGCGCAGAGCAAAGTTTGAATAAGCCCCACCAATAGCACCAACTGTCAATTGACCGTTATAATGCAGAGCTATACCATGCTGATCAACTTGTACTGCCGGAGCATATTTATCCATAACGTTCATCACAGCAACGATTTCCGGTGCTTTGTTCGGGTCTTTTAGTTTAATATTTGCAATATCCCATACTTTTCCTCGACCGGCTGAATAGACATCAATTCCATTTACATTACCGGATTGTTCCTTTACAAAGAATCCGTAAGGATTAACGATAGGCATTACCAGAACGATATGAGTTTCACGAGCCCTTTTTGCCAACGGATCGTCACTGAACATCCATTCAATGAATGCCAGATTCGCCGTTCCACCGTTTCTTTCAGCGCCGGCGTGGAATCCTGTTACGATAATGCAGTATTTATTATCATCGGAAACCTTAGGATCTGTAATTTTAACCAAATATATCGGCAGGTCATTATTAGATTTACCAACGGTTTCTATCGTACAGATATCAGCATATTTTTGGGCCCAGTAGTTCATGGTTTCGGTGTATTCTTCAAGATTTGGTCTGTGAACCTTTGTTTTCCAGGGCTTTGGCATTTTAGCCAGAGCAGTGTCGATGCTTTTGCTTTCGTAGGAAAATAAAGGCTGTGTGTAAATTATGGCAAACAAAACGAAACATATAATCCGTTTCATAAAAATTTCCTTTCTCAGTATTTTTTATTTCTTTGATTTTTCAGCCTTGATACGGTCAAGGACGACCTTCGGCACTTTCCAGCCGTAAGTTCGCAGCTTCTGAGGTTTGTATGCACATGTTACTATGTAAAGATCCTTCTTACAGGATTTTTCCGGCGGCACATTCACCTGCACCTGTGTAAAACCGTCGGCATACCATCTCTGGTAACCATCAGTTAAACTCTGCTTTAACAGATGGCCGTTTAGACGAAGCTCGAACAGTTCCGGATTCGGATATGGAATCCGAAGCAGAAGGGCCAAGCCATTTTTTATTGGCTCATCCCCACCCCTGCCATAAACCTCTGCAGGATTAGCTGTGTCCATTATCGAGCGGTACATTAAGGTTTCGGGGCCGGCCTCGACAAAAGCTTCAATTGCATCAACGTTTATGCCGGAATCTTCCAGCTTTCTTAGATTCGAAACAAACTGCTGCGGAGTAGCGTTGCTGGTCTCAACATATTTGTGCTTCTCGCCCGGCTTAGGTGCCAGCACTTTGGCGGCCTGAGCAGTTGTTGCGCAGATATAGACTTGCCTGCAGTCAACCTGGGGCCAGAAAAAAGCCGTCACAAAATTGGCCTGCTTCTGCCATAATTCCACTCTGCTGCTGCGGCGCTGCGCTGCCTTCTTACCCCAGGCTACCATTTTGCTGCCAATATCTGAGCGAATGGTCATAACCGGATATCCTTCGCTCGGCTTCTCGGCACAAGCGCTGTTACCGATTCGCAGCAGACCTTGCAGTGATGCAACAAGACTCTCACCCCAGCTTACTTCCTCTGCAAGTATCATCGTGTGATATTTGCAACAGCCGTAATGTGCGGTGTAGAAAAACGCCCTGCCAAACCATAGCTGATGGGCTAAGGGTTGTAGTTCCGGGCCCCAGAGAATGCGCTGGGCGTCCGCCTCAAGACGTTCGTAACCATAGCCGGCTTTGTTTCCCGCCTGAATCATCGCTTCCATTACTCTCCAGTCCCAGGGCCGAAGTGTAAAGTTCGAATATGCCGAACCGCGGCTTTCGGTTGTTATTTCCCCCGGATAGTGCAGCGAGACGCCGTGGAAATCGGCATGTACTTCAGGCTGATACTCATCGACAACCGACTTAACCGCCATTATCTCCGGACTCTTTTGAGGCTCTTTGAAACTCAATGTCTCCAAATCCCACCACCTGCCGCGACCGGCGGCATAAGGGTCGATTCCCTGCGAGTTATTTACTCCTTCCTTAATAAAAAACCCATAAGGATTGACAATAGGCATAACCAAAATAATTTGCTTCTTGCGGCTTTCGACCGCCTCGGGGTCATCGCTTAACAGCCACTCTACTGCGTGCATAATCGCCATCCCACCCGCACGCTCGCCGCCTACATGCAGGCCGGTAACAAAGACTACATATTTGTCCTCATCGGCTACAGACTTATCGGTAATCTTTAACAGAAAGATAGGCAGGCCTTCGAGTGATTCGCTTCGTTTTTCAACCGTACAGAGTTGAGGGTACTTTTCTGCCCAATACTCTAAAGTCGCTTCATACTCCTGCTGTGTAGGGTACAACTTCGCCTTTGTCTTCCAGGGTTGTGGAGCCCTTGCCAGCCGTAAGTTAAAATCATCTTTTGCAGTATCATCTGTAGCCGATAAAGGAAATCCAATAATCATTACCAAAAAGATTACCTCGAATATTATGTCTTTGCTTAAAATTTTCATAATGCACCCTTTTCAATAGTTTCGTTAACTACTTCTGTTCGGTCATCTTTTTTTGCTTTAGTCGCTTTGTTACCTCATCCGGCACTTTCCAGCCGTAAGTTCGCAGCTTCTGTGGTTTGTATGCACACGTTACGATATACAAATCACAATCCTTGGACTTTTCCGGCGGCACATTCACCTGCACCTGTGTAAAGCCGTCGGCATACCAACGCTGATAGCCATCTGTGTCGCTCTCCTCAAGTAGATTGCCGTTTAGACGAAGGTCGCACAGTTCCGGATTCGGATATGGAATACGAAGCCGGAGGGCAAGTCCATTTTCAATGGGCCGATTGTCCCCAACCGAATACAGCTTTGCAGGTTTGTCCATATCCAGAAATGTTTTGTATATTTTAGTTTCCGGCCCAGCATTCATAAATGCATCAATAGCCTCAGCATTGAAACCTTCAAGGCCCCTTAGTCTTTCGGAAAGTTGATTTGGCTTGGTATTTAGTATATCAATTATCACACCTTCTTCGGTGCAATTTGGGTCTAAAACTTCGGCACCCTTTTTTGTTGTTGCGACAATAAAGGTAGCTCTGCCGTCGAAATCCGGATACAGCATCGCAACAGTAAATCCAGCCTGACGCTGCCAAAGTTCAACTCTGGATTTTCGCCTCTGTTCCGCTGTTTTGCCCCAGGCCATAAGTCTGTGAGCTTTTATATACCTTATTGCCGTAACAGGGTATCCCCGAACGGGCTCCCCCTCCCATATATTATTGCCAATACGGAGTAAACCTTTAATTCTCGCCACATAACTATCCGGCCATCCGACCTCTCCTGCCATTATCATCGTATGATACTTACAGTATGCATAGTGAGCAGTATAAAAGTAGGGCCGACCCCACCAGAGTTTTTCAGCTATGGGCTGTAAATTAGGTCCCCAAAACATCCTTTGTGCACAGGCTTCATTGCGCTCATAACCGAAACCTGTGTCGTTGCCTGCTTTCATCATAGCTTCCTGCACACGCCAATCCCATGGTCTTAAGGTAAAATTAGAGGTTGCGGTGCCCACATTCTCGTTCATAATAAGCCCGTTTATCTCTTCGTTTTGACCGTGAAAATCTGCGTGAACTTCCGGTTTGTACTTATCAACGACTTTTACATAAGCCTTAATCTCCGGATGTTTCTCTGGTTCTTTGAGTGTTAAAGTTTCAAGGTCCCACCAGCGACCTCGCCCTGAGTCATACAAACGACAGTATTTACCGGGTTTTTCATAAGTTGCCGGAGCCGGTATCGGCATAAGCAGTACGATTTGTTTTTGCCGTGTTTCCTTTGCAAATGCATCATTGCTTAGCAGCCATTGGGAAAGATGGAGCATGGCATTTGATACATTTCGATAGCCTCCTGTTGCCGCAGCGTTCAGCAGGACAACCTGTTTGTCCTCATCAGGGACTGATTTATCGGTAATCTTAAGTACGTAAATCGGTCGTCCGTCAGATGTTTTGTTCGGTACTTCAACAGAAACATATTGGGGATATTTCTCCTGCCAGTATTTAAGCGTTTCTTCAAATTCTTCAAATGTTGGGCAAGATGGTTTTTTCTCCTTCCATGGTTGATATGCCTTTGCCAACCGCAAGTTAAAATCATCTTTTGCAGGACTATCTGTAGCCGATAAAGGAAATCCAATAATCATCGCCAAAAAGATTACCTCAAATATTATGTCCTTGCTTAAAATTTTCATAATGCACCCTTT
>JAFGRL010000014.1 GCA_016935195.1 Sedimentisphaerales bacterium | reverse complement strand
TAGAGGCCATTTCTTCGAGGCTTGAAGAGGTTTCTTCGAGTCCAGCCGCTTGCTCTGTTGCACCTTCGGCCAGTGATTGCGATGCGGCGGAAACCTGACCCGATGCGGCGGCAACCTGCTCGGCACCTTCCCTTAGAGCATTGATAATCCTCTTGAGTGCGGAAGATATACCACGGGCGATAAAGATCGCGGCTACAATACCCAAAACAACAGCAATTATGGAAAGGATACTGACGCTGAATTTTGTTGAACTTGCTGAAGCCAGCATGCCTTTGTTGGTTTCATCTACAATGCTATTGACATGCTTGCATGCCCCATCGAGCAATTCCTGGACTTTATGCAGGTTTGGCTTGGTTTGTGTTGCAAAAATTTCCCCTGCTTTCTTTGAGCCGGCAAGCGCATTATCTGCTGCTGTTTTCATACTTTCTAAGGATGACAAGGTCTCTTTTAGAAGTGGTAGTGTTTTATCATTGAAGACCTTCATTGCCTGCTCACGTCCCTGCTGTTGTTGTCCAATTGAATCACATATTTCGATAGCTGATTCATGGAGTTTTTTATGAGTTATAAGCATTTCATCCCAGGCTTTTTTGAACTCTACACTTCCATGTTCGTAACTCTTTTTAGCTTGTTCGGTTGTTAGCCACTGACCGAGAGCGCATTTGTCTGGATTTGTCTGAACCTCAACAGAATTTAGATTTCCGAGGAAAGCATCGCGAATCGCATCGGCCCATTTGAGGTGATCAACCATTCGAGCAGCTAAAATGCCGGGAAGTGCAGCATCGGCTTGCTTGTAGTGCTTGCCAATATCAATAGCGGAAGTATGTAAAGAATGGTGGTATCCTTCAATCTCTTTGAGAACAGACGCCAATTCCGGGACCTGCTGTTCAGCGTGCTTGCGAGCATCGCTATATAACCATTGACCAAAAGCACATTTGTGATCGTCTGTCTGAACGTTCAGTTCAGTGACATTGTCATCGGTTAGGAGGGCGGTTACTTGATTCGCCCAGTTCAGGTGGTCGATTTCCTTGCGAGTCAGGTTGTCAACCAGTTCGTTTTTAGCTACTACATCCTGAGCTCCTACTCCAAGATTAGTCACTCCCCAAAAAGAAATGGCCCCCACCAGTACCAACAGTATTAGTACAGCGGCAAATCCAAGTGCCAGTTTTTTGCCAATAGTCAGGTTTTTAAACATTTTACGGTCCTTTCAAATTAAAAATTCAAAGGTCTTATGCATATTTTGTGAAATTCCAGACAATCCTTGAATTATTTTGGAACTGATTTAGCAGTTATATGTTTAATTCAGGTGTTGTCGCATTGGCTATGCCGATCATAAATCTCTAATAAATTAATTTGGTGTGTGTCACGCTTGATTCATCATCGCAAAATTGTCACCTGCCAGGACACGGTCTATGTCGAGAAGAATCTTCACTGAATTACCGATTTTCCCCATTCCAAGAATGAAGTTTGTGTCTACGGTAGCACCGAACTGTGGAGCTTCCTCGATTTTATCACCGGCAATATCAAGAACCTCTTGTACATGGTCTACTATTATGCCGGTATTGAACTGCCTGTTCCCCTGAACTATCTCGACGACAATGATACAGGTTTGTTCTGTTACTTCAGTTGTTTCCATGCCGAACTTTGTACGAAGATCAATCACCGGTATGACTTGACCTCTCAGGTTGATAACGCCTTTAACATAACATGGTGTCTGGGGCACGGCTGTTATTTCCATATAACCTATAATCTCGCGTACTTTTAGGATCTCCAAACCGTACTCCTCGGGCCCCAGAGCAAAAGTCAAATATTTGCCTTCGCGATCCAGTAATGTTTTAGAGGAGTCCTTGGATTTTGATGAAAGTTCAGTCATTTTTATGTCCCCTAATTGATACTAATTCTGTTTTAAGCGGGCGGGGTATGGCTTAGCACGCTTTTTTCCTTTTTTAGTTGGTCTTTGTAGCGAAACAATAAAAATCTATATTAATACAATTAACGATAGCCCAATCTGCTATCGTAACTTTTGGTTTTACATGGATCTTGGCAGTACCGGAATGTCATCTATCCTAATACTGCATTTGGTCCTTTTCTATTTGGGTAGCACAAGGAGATTCCTGAAGTGACTAACCCTGTTTCGTTTATTCAATGTCGGATCACTTGATCCTTGAAAATTCACGCTGTTCTTTAAATACGTATAGCAGTGCGTGACATTACCAATACCCCCGTTGTTACCATGTAACATTCGCCATCTCTGGATTTGGCTATGTGTCAGTAACCAACGTGCAAAGAGAATCGGAGAAAAATGGATCTGTCATTTGAAAAAAGTCTGAAGAAATATTTTCAGACATAGATGTCACCTGTGACATCTAAATCCCACAGGCCTTATAGGCGATTTTAAGTGTAGTATTTTTTGTGCCTTAATGAAGATCATTACGGTTTGAATATATATATTTGCGTATATTTGAATTATTAATTGGGGCGATTAGCGAATTTTCATAGCATATTTACAATAATGTTATGGGCCAGAAAAAATTAAGATTTTTTAGAGGTGACATCATTGTTGTCCTATAACTGATATTTGAGTCCGTATCAAGTGACGTAGCAGCCAACAATACCCTAATGGATTTGTATATATGAAAT
>JAFGRL010000115.1 GCA_016935195.1 Sedimentisphaerales bacterium | reverse complement strand
TATTTTTTAGCAACTCACAATATAGAAGACAGACCTTTTCGATTCGATGTTGTTACGATAGTGCTGGGGCAATCCGGCCCTGCACAGATAAGACATTACGAAAACGCATTTATGCCGTAACCAATGGATTTGATAGATACACATTGTCATTTGACGTTCAAAGGACTGGCTGGAGATGTTGCTGCTGTTATTGAGCGCAGCAGGGCAGCGGGCGTTACCAGCTGGATAACCGTGGGGACTGACCCTGAGCATAATCGAAAGGCAGTGGAGTTCGCCGAGAGATTTGAAAATATGTACGCGGCCGTCGGAATTCATCCGCACGATGCCAAAACGGTGACAGCGGGTATACTCAAAGAGCTGCGAGAACTTGCACAACATAATAGAGTTGTTGCCATTGGAGAGACAGGGCTGGATTATCATTACAACCATTCCAGGCCGCAGGAGCAAGTGCGAGCCTTTGTCAGCCAGCTCAAAATCGCCAAAGACCTTAATCTGCCGGTCATCGTGCATTGCAGAGAGGCCTTCGATGAAACAATAGGTATTTTAGAGCAGCACGGCAGCGGTGTTAGAAAAGTGGTGTTTCACTGTTTCAGCGGTTCGGCTGAGCAGGCAAAAATTATTCTCGATAAGGGCTTTTATATCTCTTTTACAGGAGTAGTTACTTTCAAGAATGCTAAAGCCAGCCGAGAAGCTGCTCAAGTCGTGCCGATGGACAGATTGATGATTGAGACGGACTGTCCCTATATGTCGCCTGAGCCGATGCGGAAGCAAAAGATAAATGAGCCGGCTCTTATGATTCATACCGCTGCTTTTTTGGCTGAACTGAAAGGGATGGGTTTGGCTGATTTTGCAGAGGCCGTGACCGCCACAAGCAGGGCGTTTTTCGGTCTGCCTTCGGCTGATGTGGCCGGCTTTGTCTGACAGCAAAAATCTGGAAAATTTAAGGGATTATGAAACAACCAAGCAAGGATTTAGCCGGTTGGCTGTTAGACATGTTCTGCAGTAACAGATGCTTATAACCTCTTGTTAATACAGGAGCTATGCATTTTAATAGTCCCATAAAAGTCTATAACCCTGCCAAATTTTCATTGACATGAGCGCATTTAATTGCTATAAATAGAGAAAATCTGTGGATTTTGGGGTTTTTGCTTTGCGCTTGTTGAAAACAACGAGTGTTTTGGCGCGTAGCCAAAAAATGCTTTAGTTTTTTAAGGAGGAATATCATGTCTAAAAAACTTCTGTTTTTAATCTCTTTTGTTTTGGTGCTGTCTCTGGCTTCCGCCAGTTTCAGCGATGTTGTAATAGGCAACTGGGAGAGCACCACGGAGGGTTGGTCGGCATGCGGCTGGAGTCCTCCCGGCAATGCTACGTTAACCCCCGGACAGACGATTGGGGTTACATTGGGCAGCGGCAGCCTCAAGGTGTCGGGACAAGCGATTGGACCAGAGCCATTGTATTGGTTCATACAAGTAAATAGCAATACTGGCCTTACTGGTGCTAACTTCATTGCCAACGAAATCTTCGCATTAGACGTTACTCGGGTAGCTTCCGACTGGACGCCCGGCCCGAGCGACAATTCGAGCGCTATAGGTGTGCAAATCCAGGACAATGCGCAGGGCGCCGAGATAGTGCGGCAGGATGGTCTTATTCCATGGGACGGCAGCAGTGACAGTACACAGACGCTTTACGTGGACTACTCTGCGGCTAATACAGGCGTTTCTCCTTCATGGATACAGATTACGCTCAACACGGATTCCAATGGTTTCACTGCCGGCGGAGTTTACTACCTCGATAATGCCAGATTGCTCAGGTCCGCATTCGCCACTAGGCCGACGCCGAAAAATGGTGCTACGGATGTGCTAACTAACGCTATTCTTAAATGGAATCCGGGCAAGTATGCTGACGAACATGATGTATATTTCGGCACCGATTTTGACGATGTGAACGATGCCAATACATCTGATACCACGGGCATATATCGTATCCGCCAGGACGCTAATACTTATGACCCTTGCGGCCTTGATATTGGCCAGACTTACTACTGGCGTATTGATGAGGTCAATGAGGCCGGCCCCGACCCGTGCTTGTGGAAAGGCAATGTCTGGAGTTTTTCGGTTATATCTTATTATGCATGGAATCCTAAGCCGATTGATGGTGATATATACGAGGCTTTAGATGTGCGACCTCGATGGAACGCGGGTGTCGAGGCGAATTTACACAGGATGTATTTCGGCACGGATTACAACGATGTGAACAATGTGCCTGTTGGTGACACAAGCTCGCCACTGTACAAGGGCTATAGTACAGATACAACATGGGGCAACGAAGAAACAGAGGAGACCCTCAACACTACTTATAACGAGACTTATTACTGGCGGATTGATGAGGTTAACGACGACATCGTCTGGAAAGGCAATGTCTGGCGATTTACGACTGTGCCCCCCGGCGGAAATGTTGTGATAGGTGACTGGGAGGACAGCAATGACGGATGGTGGTTGGTCGATGCTATCTCAAGTAGTTACAGCACTACAGGGGCAACGTTGAACAACAAGAGTTTAAGGCTGGAAATGCCGGGCGAATGGCACATTGCTATGGCTGTAGGGCCCAACGAGGTGGACCTTAAGTCTAACGACACCTTCTCAATTGATGTAACTTGGGTCACTTCTGAGTGGTTAGATGGTGGCTGGGCCAGGATTGAGAGCTTGGTTATCAATGCCGAGGGGATTGGATGGGTCGAATTAGGTGCTCCTGATACCGATACGAGTAATCCTGGTAGTCCCGGTAACTGGGACCCATACAGTTTCGGGGCATCCGATACGAGGACGCTGACCTGGAACTACTCTGATGCTAATGTTTGTGACATTCCTGACGGCCAGTGGAGGCAGATTCTTGTTGTCACGGATCATGACCTGCTTTTTAGTGCTGGCGGCATTTATTACTTCGACAATGCACGGCTGACCAGCAGTACTAAGGCGAGTAATCCGACTCCGGCCAACGGTGCGACAGATGTGGAGAGGAATCCTACTCTTAGCTGGAGTGTAGGCAGGTATGCTGATACACACGACGTATATTTCGGCACCGATTATGCTGCTGTGATGGATGCTAATGATCCCAACACGTTGCCTGGCAGAGGGCGCCAAGTTTCTAACAGCTATGACCCTTGCGGTCTTCTCGAATTGGACCAGACTTACTACTGGCGTATTGATGAGGTTTATGGCACCAATATCTGGAAAGGCGATGTCTGGAGCTTTAGGACAGCTGACTATATTGTTGTGGAAAATTTTGACTCATACACGGACGCTTATACTCCGGATAATGTATGGAAGCCCAACCTTAACAGCGGTGCGTATATTTACCTCGAGCCAACTCTGGCTCACAAAGGTAAGTCGATGAAGTATGAATACTATGATGATTCCTTTCACTTTTCTTTTTCAGAGGCCGACGCGGATGTTTGTGATTTGCCAAGCGAAATCGGGTCAGACTGGACTGTAGAGGATATGAAAGCATTGGTGCTGTACTTCTACGGCCAGGCAGGCAATGACGCTAATGAGCAGATGTATGTGAAACTGTACGATGCCGACAGCAGTGCGAAGGTGCCATACGACGGCGATATGAACGACATTAGAGATCCAAATTGGCATGAGTGGAATATTCCGTTGGCGGCATTCACCGGCGTGGACTTGAACGATGTTAACAGAATTACTATCGGCTTCGGTGATGGGGTTGAAGGTCCTGGTGAAGGTTTAGGCACTGTGTATTTTGACGATATCCGGTTGTATCCGCGAAGATGTGTTCTTTCGAAGCGTTCAGAGAATTTTACCAAGGTTGACTATGCACCAGCTGGCAGCCCTGCCGGTGATTGTGTGATAAACCTTCGAGAGTTCGGGGTGATGGCAGATTACTGGCTGATGACACCACCGGCTGACCCTAATGTTGACCTGTATGTTGATGGGACGATAGACTTCAGAGATATTGCTATTCTGGCGGATATGTGGCTTGAAGAACAACTGTGGCCGTAAACAGATAGTTGTCGGATTTGCACCAATCCGGGGCCTATACTGAGCTAATCGGTATAGGCCCTGTTGTTTTTATGGTAATTCAAATTAGGACACTACCTAGTTGTCGGTAGTGGGTCAGTTTCATTTTTTTAACAAATCCAAAATATCCTCTAATTTCCAAAGATGGGTGCTTAAACCTATTGCCATAACAGGAGTTACGCCTAAAGTTTTATGTATCCGGCAAAAATTGTAATTCATAAAGTGCAAGGCTACGGCATAGTATAAATTCTCGATTTTTTTGCTAAAACCGTTGGTTAATCTTGCAAATCTTTTCATCTGCATACGCATTGTCAGGTTCTGTCTTTCAACATAACTTGTAGATATATGCCTTTGGTCTGGACGGCCTATCATTGTCTTTGGCATAGCATAAAGTAGTCGTGGCGGACTGTATTTAATCTTGTCCTGCGTTCTATCTACGCCGTATAGCTTCATAAGCTGGGCATAATCTACTTTGTCCTTAAAAGCCTCACATACAGCATTGTAATACGGTGCATAAGCGTCAGTAGTTAATTGTATTCGTCCGGCCATTCTCCAAGCTAAATCATACATAAACCTTTTAGCCCAAAACTTACTGCGACCGCCAACAAGCCAACACGGAACAAGCTTTGTATCAGGGTCTAACGCTACCCAAGTCCATACATCACCATAACCTTGTTTGCCCAAATACTTTTCAGGAACATTCCTGTTTTTTGCATAACAAAAAGACCAAATCTCATCGACCTGTATTTTCTTGCAGGGCAGATTTATCATAATCTTATCTTGATATTGCTCGCAAGCCCGCCCTACATCACATAGCAGTTTAACAACGGTATTCTTGGCTGCGCCAGTCATTCGGACGGTTGAGCGGATAGAATTGCCCTCTACTAAAGCCCCTAAAACTTGTGCCTGTTTTTGTATGGTCAGCTTATTCATACTGACCATTATGCTTGAGCGGTCAAGGAAAGTCAAGAGGAAAAATAAAAATATTTTTAATTATTTTCCGTCCTTTTTCGCTTCCCCATATATTCTTTGGACTTCATCAGCGAGCGCAGAATTGTTCTTTAAGGGAAGTCGTGATATCCCCCGAAGCAGTTTTAGCTCATCAAGTGTATGTTGTTTGGACGCCTCCCGTGAAATAGAGATAGAGCCCTCTTGTTTGTAAATCATTGGGCTAATCTTCACTGGCAGCCCCTTTTTGTTTATTATTGGCTTTTTTCTTTTTTTTATCATTTTTGCCTTTGACCTGAATTGCCTGCTTTGAATCAAGGAGAACTGTTAGTAAAGGTGTTCTGCTTTTCATAAATTGTTCATAAACTTTTTTTAATTTTGTCCATTGGGGTTTATCTTCAGCATTATAAACAGGTAATTTAAGCGTTTTAGCTTCTTCACGCCCTATCACACATTGATGGACAGGATAATCACCAACTAATTTCGTAATCAGCGTTTTTGTATCTTCTGCCGATAATCTTTGTTGCTCTGTTACATTACGTTCTGCAAGCATTTTTTGTGCGTAATGTTCTGCTACTTGCAGTTGAACAACAGCCCTGCGTGTTAAAGTAGGGTCTATTTTATCGATACAAGGTTTTATTAGTTTCGCTGTAAACGGTAAAACTTCCTTCAGAACTTCACTGCGTGATAAATGAGTATATTTCACTAATTCAGCACCGCCGAGAATTGCAAGTTGAACAGCAAAATTGCTTAAATAATCAAGCGCATTTGATACATCTAAAGCTGAAACGGTAATATTTTCCCTGTCAGGGTGTTCAATTTGAACATCCAACGGACCAAGTTCTGCGCTTGGGGCCATATATATTTCATCCATCCCTAAAACAAATAATGTGGCCGCACTTTTAGCAAAATCAGGAACCCACGCTCTTAATTTATTTGCACGCGTGCGAAGTTCAAGCCATAATTTGTAAGCAGTATGTGCATCACCACCAGGAGAGTCCAACCAAACATCAATTTCTGTGTTATTTTTCTTAGTAGTAATAACCTTATCAAGTTGGAGTTGCAATTTATAGAATGTATTGGGGTCGATATAACTATTTTTCCCAGCTTGGAAAATAATAACCACATATTTTTGGGTAGGCATTTTTCCCTCTATTTCTCATGTTGAGACCATCGCTTCTTTGCTGCTTTTTGAGCTATTTCCTTGCGTTGTTCTGCTGACAGTTTTATCGCTCTTGCCTTGCCACCTTTTAAGCCACCAAGTCGCCCTAAAAGCACAGCAGCGGGGTTTTTCCCTTCCTTAACAGCTTTATTTAGTAATTCTTCTCCTGTTGCTTCTTTTACAATATAGCTGGCAAGTTGGTTTAAATCAAGCCTTTTTGTCCGTGACCGCTTAAGCATATGATAGAGTATATAAAATACCCTATTGGCTTGTCAATAGGCAAAGTGCTTAATTTTTTACACCCATCTTAACTTGTAAAAGAGCTAAAAACCGATACACTAATTCAAAGTCGCCCCGTAGTTTAAGGGATAGAACGTTTGACTACTAATCTTAAGGTTTGGGTTCGAGTCCCAACGGGGCGGCTTATTGTAACATCTGATAATTCCGACACTTAACGATAATAATTTTTTTATTTTTCCCTTGCATTTCATACTAAAATAGCCGATAATTTACATAGTAGTCAAACGGGTTCTTTGAACCCCAAACTAAAGTGGGAAGGGAAATGACAGAGGCAAGGGTCACTCCCTTCCTTTTTTTATGCGCATACCTTCTCCCTAAAAATAACAAAGACCTAAAATCCCTATTCGCTATTATTTCCACAAAACCCATTTTTCAAACTGACCCACTACCTAGTTGTCTTATTTAGCCAAGTGTCTAAAGGTGTTGGAAACGGCTTTTTTAGTATTGTAAGCGGGGTTTTTGGGGGGTATTTGACTTTTTATCAAATCGGGCTATATTTAAGGTAGCCAACCATTATTAAGTCGAATGAAATGGGTGGCGGTTTGGGACGAACTTCTCACCAAATATTAACAAGATGCGGGCAATCGGCGGTTTGAGGGTGTAAATAGTTTCCTCTATAAAGGGCAGGCGGAGTACAAGAGATGGCAGGTTTTTTTGACCAGGCAGTAGTTAATCAGGTTCAGCAGGCCAACGATATCGTTGACGTAATAAGCGAGCATGTGAATCTGGTGAAAAAGGGCAGGGAAATGGTGGGGCTATGTCCTTTCCACGATGACCATCGGCCGAGCCTGAATGTCAATGTCACCAAGCAGATATTCAAATGTTTCTCCTGCGGCGCCGGCGGTGATGTGTTCAAATTCGTCCAGATGCGAGAAAATCTGTCTTTTTCTCAGGCGATAGAAAGATTGGCTGAGCGCGTGGGTATAAAACTAAGACCCAGGACCTACGACTCAAGACCCAAGACTCAAGATTCGGATGTTGACCCGAATAAATTAGCGAAGGTTAATGAGTGGGCGGCCAAACACTTTCAGGAAAATCTCGTCAACAAACAAGAAGGCAAATCAGCACTTGATTATCTCGCTGAAAGACAAATACCACGGGAAAGTGTGAAAAAGTGGCGGCTTGGTCTGGCTATAAATTCGCAAGACGATTTGTTCAAAGCTGCAGCCGCAAAAAATATCCCCGTAAAACTGCTGGAACAGGCGGGGCTGGTCGTAGGACAGGCAGGCAGCGGCTTCAGCGATAAATTCGTGAATCGGTTAATGTTTCCTGTTACCGACGTAACAGCAAGGGTAATCGGTTTCGGCGGAAGGACGCTGGATGGGAAAAGCGCTAAATACATAAATTCGCCAACAACGGCCCTGTTCGACAAAAGTAATACACTATACGGCCTTGAACAGGCGCGGCATAAGATTGTCTCGAGCGGGACAGCGGTTGTCGTGGAAGGTTACACCGACGTTATAATGGCGCACAGTAAAGGTTGTGACAATGTGGTTGCGGCTTTAGGCACCAGTTTTACGCCGGGGCAGGGGCGAATTCTGCGGCGATATGCAAAAAAAGTAGTTTTAATTTTCGACAGTGACACCGCAGGTATGGAAGCCGCCAACAGGGCGCTGGAGATTTGTCTGGCGCAGCGTATAGATATCGCACTGGCTTCGGTGCCGGAGGGGAAAGACCCCTGTGATTTTCTTTTGGCTGCCGGCAAAGAAAGGTTCGAGCAATTGATAGACGAAGCCGTTGATGTTTTCCAGTTCAAGTGGAACAGATTGGCGGAGAGTTTCAGCAGGGATGAGACCCTCGCGGGAAGAAAGGCGGCGATTGAAGAGTTTTTACAGACGATAGCGACGAGCTTGTGGTCGGGCAATCTGACGGTGATAGAGCGCGGGCTGATAGTTAACCGGCTCTCGAAGATTATAGGTCTGGACAGTAAAGAGATAAACGCCGAACTACGCAAAAGAATTGGAAGGGCGGCAAAAACTGCAAGCTACAATGTGGAAAACCAAAAAGTGCGAAGTGTCGATTTGGGCGAAGGTTTGTTTGCCATAGCTCAGAGGGAAATTCTCGAAGTGCTACTGAATGAGCCGAAGCTGTTTGAAACCGTAAAAAAGAAAATTACTGTCAACGACTTCGATGTGCCGGCGCTGAGGCAGACGGCGTTAATATTATTTGAGGCGTTAAATGCCAACCTTGAAACTTCTCTGGTGGAAATACTGGCAGGGATAGAATCGCCGGAAGCAGGCAGTTTTATTGTGGAATTGGCACAGTCAGGGGAGGCAAAAGGCAATTTCGAATCACGTTTGGCCGGGGCATTGGACACGATAGGTCGGCGCCAGACACAGGGAAGAAAAAGCGAGATTAAAGCAATAGACGACCAAACGCAATTTCTGCGGGGTGTCCTCGAAAATACAAAAAAACAAAATCCGCGCAGCATAGGAATGACGTAGTGAACAAACGCTTCAATTTTATAAATTGTGTATAAGGATACTGATTGTGGCAAAAAAAAGGATAAAAGCAAGCAAGCCTGATGCCATTGGTGGAACCGAATTCCCAATGAGCACGAAAATCAAAGATGCTGAACAACAGATAAAAGCGATTACCGAAAAAGGCAAGCGAAAAGGATACCTTACTTACGAGGAAATGAACGAAGACTTACCCGAGGACATTGTTAGTCCTGACCGTCTGGACAGCTTATTGGCAGCGCTGGATGAAATGGGAATCAACATTATTGATGAAGCAGATGTGGAAAAGCAGACAGGAGAGGAATTTGAAGCGCCGGAAGGCGAACAGGAAGCTGCTAAAGAAGACCAGCTCAAAGCGGATGAACTGCTGGAAAAACAGCTGGTCGGTGCGGAAGTCAGTCGGCGGATTGATGACCCTATAAGAACGTATCTGACCCAGATGGGTGAGATACCGCTACTGACGCGGGAAAGTGAGATTTCGCTGGCTCGCAAGATAGAGCTGGCGCGTATGAGCTTTAGAAGAAAAATGCTGGAGTGCGATTATTGCGCCAGAGGTGCTGTGGATATACTCGAGCAGGTCTATGAGGGTATATTGAGCTTCGACAGAACAATGAAGCTCAGTACTGCCGAAAACCTCGTCAGGCCAATAATAAAGAAGCGGCTGCCCGGGAACGTTCAGACGGTAAATAAACTGCTGAAGATTAATCAAAGTTTGTTTAAGAAAATCCTGCAGCACCAATCCGACAATGGCGGCAAGGGCTTCGACAGGTCCGATTTGAAACGGATATACAGAAACAGGCGCAAAATCGCAACGCTGCTGGAAGAGCTGAGCCTGCGAACGAGCAGAATTCAACCAATGAAAAATAAACTGCATAGCATCTGCCAGAAGATGCATCAACTAGGGCAGATTATCGCCGGCGGGGTAACTGAGGATGTAACAGCTGAAGATACTAAGGCAGTGAAAGAGGAACTGGCCGGCCTGCAGGAATTGGCGATGGATACTCCGAAGCAGCTCGATAAAAGACTGCGAGCCATCGACAGGGTCTTCGACCAATACGAACATGCCAAACGAACACTGTCAAGTGCAAACCTCAGATTGGTGGTTTCAATTGCCAAGAAGTATCGAAACAGGGGCTTGAGCTTTCTGGATATAATCCAGGAAGGCAATACCGGCCTGATGAGGGCGGTTGATAAATACGAATACCGCAGGGGCTACAAATTCAGTACCTATGCCACGTGGTGGATTCGCCAGGCAATCACCCGTGCGATTGCCGACCATGCACGAACGATTCGTATTCCGGTGCATATGATAGAGACAATGAGCCGACTGCGAACCGCCAACAAAGTTCTGCTTCAGAAATTAGGCAGAGAGCCAACGATTGAAGAGCTCGCCGATGAAGCCGAGATGAGCATAGATGAGACCAACAGAGTTGTGAAGATATCCAAACACCCAATCAGTCTTGACAGGCCTATAGGCGAAAGCGAAGACAGCTACTTCGGCGATTTTATCGAAGATGACGAGGTCGATTCGCCGGTGTCCTCGGCTACGCAGGAGATGCTCAAAGAAAGAATCGATATGATTCTGAAGACGCTTTCATATCGCGAACGCGAGATTATCAAGCTGCGATACGGAATCGGCGACGGTTACACCTATACACTCGAGGAAGTAGGCAGAATTTTCAAGGTTACGCGCGAGCGAGTCAGACAGGTCGAGGCGAAAGCTATAAGAAAACTGCAACATCCTGTGAGGAGCCGCAGACTTGAAGGTTTCCTCGACTCCGGTTTGCTCCAAACCGTTATCGAGCCGCAGCGCCCTTCGCGCCTTCGTGACAGCGACTAAAAGAACCCCTTGTTTTTATTGAGTTAATGGTTCGTAGAATTCTTTTGGCTTTCGTCCCAGCGTATTAGTTAATGTGCCGAGTTTTTCGATAGTGCATTCGATTTTATCGCCGGATTTGAGAAAATTTCCGCTGGCCATTGCCACACCTTCGGGTGTTCCTGTCGCTATGATATCGCCGGGCTGAAGCGTCATTAAATAACTTAAAAACGATAC
>JAFGRL010000114.1 GCA_016935195.1 Sedimentisphaerales bacterium | reverse complement strand
GTTATCAATATCACAAATTGAAAATTCTTTTTCATAAATCCTCTATAGTTTTCATCCTTACCCATTATTTTTCCTATTTCCCATATCCGTCAGCTTCATTTTTCGCATTTTTTACGGTTCTTTCTACTTAAGCTGCTTAAAATAAACAACTTACACACCTCTTTGCCCGTTTACGATGCTGTAATGTAATCTTACAATGCCATGATGCAGGCTTACAATAACACGATATCAATATTATCTGCCATCTCCCCAGTTATCTCTCTCCATTTTTTAGCCTTTGGGAAATACTTTCATACAGTCCTGTAAAATCTTTCTTATACTCGCTCAGAACATCAACAATCATCTTGCCGACCGAATAAGCCTCAGCAATTCGGCGGTCGTTTGGTATTTCAAGAATGATTTGTATATTTTCGTCATCGCAGTATCGCTGTACTTTATCATCGCCTAAATCACTTTGATTTACCACCACAGCAAACGGAATCTTCAACTCTCTTACCATCCCAACAGCTAATTTCAAATCATTCAATCCAAACGGTGTAGGCTCAGTTACAAGCAAAACAAAATCCGCACCCTTGACGGCTTCTATTACCGGACACGATGTACCAGGCGGGGCATCTATTATGACCACGCCATTATTAACTGCTTCCTTCTTAACTCGTTTTATCAATGAAGGCGTATGAATATCACCGATTTTCAGCCGACCCTGTCCGAACTTTACACCATTTGAACTACCCATATCAACAAAGCCAATTTCTTTGGGTTTTTCCTTAATGGCGACGGTTGGGCAAACCAGCATACATCCGCCACACGAATGGCACAACTGCTCAAAAACAAGAGCTTTGCCTTTTAAGCAAATAATAGCGCTGTACTGACAAAGCTGACCACATTTGCCGCAGCCGTTACACTTTTGGGTATCAACTTCCGGCACGCCAATAGTAACACTCTGTGTGTCTTCTATATCAGGCTTCAAAAATATATGGCCATTCGGTTCCTCAACATCACAATCAAGATACTGCACAGTTTTACCCATTCGAGCAATTGAACAGGCCAGATTCGTTGCTATTGTTGTCTTACCCGTCCCGCCTTTGCCACTGGCTACTGCTATTTGCATCCTGTCTCCTATCGATTTCCAAACGTTAGACATGCGTTTATTGCCATAAACAAAGCCGCCCCTAATGTCGTGTACGCGAATATCCTTTTGAGGTTTTTGGGTTTTGTTTTAAGAGAGAACACGCCACCCAGGAGCCCTCCGATTATGGCGGTGACGCTCGTGGGAATGGACCAAAATGCATTGAAATCCCCTGCTGCTGAATGACCAATCAGGCCCATAAAAGCTGTGGCTGCGACCATCGCGGATGATGTACCTACCGCCACCCGCATAGGTACGCCACAACCAAGGACCATCAATGGGACCTTGAAAGAGCCCCCGGAAATCCCGACCATTCCTGCAATCAAGCCGGTTCCCGCGGTGATAGGTAGGGCCAACCAAAGATTCACCTCGTATTCGTGCTCACCGAACTTGCGACGCCAGAAACCCAACCGATTCTTGTCGGAAAACGGTCTATTCCTTGCAGGACGTAACATGAAAAAGCCAGATAATACAAGCAAGCCGGCAAAGACAAACTTCAGAACTCCACTTGGCAAGAGATGAGCATAATACCCACCCAGCAGAGCCATCACATCTGTCGGTGGATCGATCACCATCGCAAGCTTCCAGTCAATCGACCGGCTCGTCTGGAAGACTAGCGCAGCCGCTACAGCCGTGCACAGCAGGATACATTGTGCAGACGTCGCTGCCTGAAGCATTGGCAATCCGCAAGCCACTAACACAGGTACATAAAAGTTACCTCCACCTCGGCCGGTCATGCTCATTAGAACCGAAATGACCAGGATGGATAGAATAGCTATACCAACCACTAGCATAATCTTATGTTTCTTCCTCTGTCATATTGATTCTATCCCAATCAAATTTATCTTTCGCAATCCAGCCATGTTGAGGCAAAGAATCAAAACAGACCGGCTTCGGATTACGCCATTGATTTCCCTGTAGAATCTCCCACTTTGTATACCGGTTCATCGGCGCAGCGGTTTTATCTACCCTGTAACCGGCCGGATGAAATCCTACAGTGACATCTCTGGCATCAAGTAACGTATCCATCCTTCACACCTTGTTTATCTCTTTGGTTTTTTCCCGTTGATCAACCGAATTTATTTATCAAGTTTTCTCTGCGCAAGTATGATTGCCCCGTTAGGGCACTCAGAAACACAGGCGGCACAACCCGTACAAGCCTCGCCATTAACAACAGCTTGTTTATTCACCTCAATGGCGCCTACCGGGCACACATCGGCGCAGATTCCGCAGCCTGTACATTTTTCAGAATCAATGACCGCGACAGCCTTTTGGCCTGTCTCAAGCTGAGCTATTCTATCGGTTAGCTGATGCTTTTCCTTCTCAAGCAGTTCTGCCTGCTGCTTTAGAGAAGCCAATTCTTGCTCAGGGTTTTGCAGACCGGCTTCTTGCGGAAAACCTGCTGCCGGGCCGATTGAAGGCATACCCATACCACGGCCCATACCGCCGCCTCTACCCATGCCCATCCCGCGTCCCATTCCACCACCGCGACCCATGCCGCCTCCGCCACCCATACCAAAACGGCTCGCCACGGTCGGCCCCGAAGCGGACGGGAAACCTTGAGTTTTGAATTGTTCAACGGCATCACGCACAATTCCGCTGATGCCTACAATTACCTGTATCCCTGCCTGGCCGAAGACATTAAATGCGTTAGGGCCGCAGTTGCCTGTCAATACTGCTGTTACACCTTTTTCCGACATTAACTGAGCCGACTGAATCCCTGCACCTCCGCCGAGAGCAGTATTGGGATTTTCGATAGCCTCTAATTGCATCGTGTCGGTGTCAATAATCAAAAAATAGGGACACCTACCAAAACGAGCTTCAACATTGTCATCGAGCCTAGGCCCTGCCGATGTTACTGCGATTTTCATAAAATACCCTTTCTAAGATAGGGGACACGTTCCGGTTGGGCAGGAACCACTGTCAGGGCTGCTTTGCCCAACAGAAAAACCTGAAAACAGTTTCTGCATATCTGAACTTCCACATTTTTCACAGACATGCTTGCCCCTGCCGCTGCTCTTTTCCAGGAATTCGGTCTTATGTCCGCACTTGCTGCACTTGTATTCAAATATTGGCATCGTCTGCTCTCCTTGTTAAATCAATTTTATGCGTTAGCTGACTTAGTATCGGCCAGAGAACAAGCAATTTGCATTGCTTCTCTGATACTGTTAGTTATGTGGCACTGATCGGCAGCATGTAAAATACCTTGTTTTTGCTCCTCGGATAGTTTTGAATCAAGGTAAATTTTAGCATCAATCCTTGCGGTGCGCGAAGGTCCAGCCTGCGTGTGACGGCTCAACTCAATTGTCATACCATCGTAGGCAATGGCCTGTTCTTCGCAAAACTTGGCCACATAACCACCAATGCACATTCCTATTGATGCTTCAAAAAGCTGAGCCGGCCACATCCCATCACGCCGCTCATTGCCATCGTTACCGCGTCCGGTTGTAACTGTATGTCCTCTGCAGGTCGCTGAAAAACGGAAACCATTTTCATGCTTAACTAAAACTTCCATCTTTGATGCCTTCCAAAATTGAAAGCTCCCTTGATTATTATAGACGCATTCTATCTTTACGGATATTTAGAATCGCATCGAAAAAACACAAATCCTCGACCGCCTGTTTTTTATCCTTTGCTGCTTTTCTGGCTTTCGAGTTCATCTATGCGCTTTTTGATTCCGTCAAGGCTATCTTCAAGATATTCTGCCTGGCCTTTCAGGCCGTCGAGCTCCTGCTGAGCTGTTAAGCCTGGAGCAAACGGCACACTACCATAAGCATAAGGGCCCGCAGCACCTCCATAAGCTGGAAAACCATATCCGGCTCTGCCCCAGCCAAAACCTCGACCTTGACCAAAACCGCCGCCTCGGCCTCGACCCCAGCCCATACCCATACCACGTCCGCCAACAGGATTGGCATAACCCGGCACGGAATAGCCCGCACAATATCCCGCAGCTCTACCTGTCATTGGTCCCATGCCTCCAGGACCTGTTCCATCGCCACCTGCCATAATAATTCTCCTTTCGAAAAAAATGTTAACTTCTCGTCATTTTCGTTCCACACTTAGGACAGCTTATCGCATTACAAGGCTGTCCGGCAGTATGAGTAGCCGTTGCTCCACATTTCGGACACACACAATTTCCGCCCGGACCTGCCGCAAATGGCCCGCCCATTCTGCCTCTACCCTGGCCT
>JAFGRL010000113.1 GCA_016935195.1 Sedimentisphaerales bacterium | reverse complement strand
GACTTAAATGGCGATTGCAGGGTGGACTTAAAGGACTTTGCTGTATTAGCGGCAGCGTGGATAGGCCAGGGGCAGCCTTGGCCCTGAGATAATTAGGATTCTTACTATGAGATAAACTGTGCTGTTGTGTATAAGCCTTGATTATTTTCGGCAATTGGCTTAAATTATGTAAAAAAGCAGCAGAGAATCGATGTTCTTCAGGAGCAGCCAATGCCAAGGTCAAGGCCAAAGACCACATCCGTAGCAAAGAAAATAACTCAAAGCGCCAAGGATGTTCACGCAAAGATAATCAAGAGCAAAAGCCCTACTATGACCACACCTGTTCGGTCGCTCAGCAACGTAAAGTATCATTCCAGGACCGGCTATTTTGAGATGCTCGGCAAAAACAAACAGCGAACTCTAACTGTAAGTACCGTAAAGACATTTGCCCAGACGCTTAAAATGATGGCCCTTTCGAAAGAACTTATCGATACAAACGATATGGCCACGAAACGTGAGGCCTACTATATCTCCAAGAACTGGGGCAAAGCGGGTTTCGCCGAGCAGTCTGAGTCTGACACAATTATGGATGATGTTGAAGCGATGTTTGGTGTCAATCGTGAGCAGCTAAAGTTCACGCCGGAAGAAAAAGGCGGCGACGTAACCGGCAAACTGATAGTCATTGATAGCGACAGCAAAGGCAGAAAGATCAAAATAGACTGCACCAAGTTCGGCTCCGGTGCCTATTCGATACCGACGGAAGTAGAGAATCTCCAATTTCAGGGGCGAGCCAAATTTATTCTTGCCATTGAAACGGCCGGTATGTTCCAAAGACTTGTTAAATATAATTACTACAGCAAGACCCAATGCATACTTGTGAGTATGGGTGGCGTCCCTACTCGCGCATGCAGAAGATTTATAAGGAGGTTGTCGGAGCAGTTGAAAAGTCCCGTTTATGCCTTTGTTGATGGAGACCCGTACGGCTATTTCAATATATACAGAACTCTCAAGGTCGGCTCGGGAAATGCAGCTCATATGAACAGATTCTTTTGCGTGCCCTCGGTTCATTTTCTTGGTGTTACCCCTCAAGATATAGTAACTTACAAGCTTCCGACGCACCCGCTTAAAGATGTGGACATAAAAAGGGCCAAAGATGCGCTTCGCAACGACCCATTTGTCAAACATCACAAGCCCTGGCAAAAGGCAATAAATCAGATGCTCAAGATGGGGGTTCGTGTAGAGCAGCAGGCATTTGCAAAACACGGTCTTGATTTTGTTGTTAACGAATACCTCCCAGCCAAATTAAGAAATCCATCGAAATTTCTGCCTTAACCCTTTTTGTACTGGCGGGAACAGCAGCGGATTAGTATTTTAAAAATAATATTTTTTTGTTTCAACCTTGAGGGTTAAGTTATCCGGGCTATGAGCATGTCAAGAATTGCCGAAAAGCTGAAGGAAAGAATAAGTTGCATAGAAGATACTGTTAATAATATCTGCGCCCGTCTCGACAGAAATCCCGAGACAGTCAAACTGGTCGTCGTAACGAAATCTGCCACGATAGATGCAATAAAAGAAGTTATCAGTTTGGGTTATGTGGACCTTGGTGAAAACCGTGTTCAGCAGCTTAGAAAGGTTTCCACTCAAATAGCTGAGTTTCTTGAGCAGTCAAACGGTGCTTCATCTCTGCCTAAAGAGGCCAATTGGCATATGATAGGCCATCTGCAGCGCAACAAGGTTCGAGCGGTACTGCCTGTTAGCTGTCTGATTCATTCGGTTGATACGCTTCGGCTGGCAGAGGAGATAAGCGACTCTGCCGGCAAATTGAATTTGCGGCCTAAAATTCTTTTGCAAATCAACGCCTCAAATGAGCCACAGAAATTTGGTGTTCCCGTAGGAGCTGCGACGCATTTGGCCGAGCAGATTGAAACTCTGCCGAATTTGGAGCTTGTGGGTCTTATGACAATGGCACCGTTGACTCGCGAAAAGCAAGTGATTCGGGCCTGCTTTGTCCGTGTCAGGGAATTGTTCATCGAGATAAGAGGTGAAAAAATAGTGGGGCCCCAGTTTACAGAATTAAGTATGGGTATGAGCGCTGATTATCAAATTGCACTTGAAGAAGGCGCTACCATTCTTCGAATAGGCTCGGCAATATTTGCCAGCTGATATCAAATTATTTCAGATTCGGCCTGTTCGACGGATAACATCAAGCTCTTTCCAGTATTGAGTTAAGGCGTTAGAGCCTTTCAGGGTAATTTGATAGCTGGTGTTCGGCAATTTACCTTTGAAAGTTTTGTTGACTTTGACATAGCCTGCTGATTCGAGTTTCTCCACGTGCCGGGACAGGTTCCCATTTGTTAAACTAAGTGTCGTCAGCAGAAAGTTAAAATCCGCCTCTTCAACGCCGGAAAGAATCATCATAACTCGCAACCGTACCGGCTCATGCACAATCCTATCAAGCTCCATCAGTAGCATCCTCCTCAAGATGTGCTACCCCCTTCAGTTTTTTCAATGCATATCGACTATAGATATGACCGATCAAGCCACATAGAATTCCATACCCTGCTATTGGTATAGCCCCGTTGAGAAATACCCATGGCCTCTCGAAGTGAATAGGTACGCCCGCAACGATCAGAATGGCGTGAATAGCATAAAGGGTTGGCCATAACCATACTAAAAAACCAGCAGGCTTAACAGATGGTGGTTGCCAGATTCCTATAGCTATAATAAGTGGAATAAAACAAATTGCTGAAACAGGCTGCATATATTTAATTGGTATTTTACAAAACACCACCAGGATTACTGAAATCATAACGCAGACGCCGAATAGCAATCCTACAATCCACCCTGCCGTTCGCTGTCTTTCTGTTTTTTTAGGAATCGCAAGTGTAACCTGCCCTTCTTTACGATATAACCGCCGTTCAATAAATCTTGTGGCCAACATTATTGCCGTAACCACAAGCGCCACAGCAAAGATACAAATCCAGAACAGAAGCTGATTTCCTGATCGGTACGCTTTGCCTGCTACATAGAACAGCCCGCCAGTGCCCAAAAACAAAAACAGAAAGGTTAACATGCCGAGCAGGAAAGGCAGGGTTCGGTTTTCCGCATAACGTCGGGCCCATTTCGAAATTTCTTTGAGTTTGTCGGTCTCCTGAGGTTTTTGATTTTGTTCATTATTCATAATATCACCCCTTTCTGTAACATTTTCCCATCTTGCCCATTTCCATCTGATCAACCTTTGCACCTGTCCAACTCTTCGGCGTCATTAATTTTCTCATCCGGCCCATCAGACCCATAAGGCCCATAAAACCCACCAGGCCCACCAAGCGTGTATATGTAGAATATCGCAAACTTATTTGCATTGCAAACTAAAAAACCAAAAAAATATGGTATTTTCAAGCCCAATCCAGCTTTTCTTAAGCCGACTTTTTTCATAACTCCATTGGCAATAAGCTATTAGATTAAATCAAAGGGTGTCGTTTTTTTTATCTAAAATCCAATAAAAACCTGCTCCCGGCATTTATAGTTGCATGCAAACAACGAGCAGTTCAATTAAGTCCAAAAATAATCTGCGACACTCATAAAAAGAGCCCAAAGTGGCAGCGATACCGCCGATTTGAACACTGCCCTGGTATTGAAAGAGCAGAAAAAAGTGAAAAAAACGCAAAGTAGCACCCCAAACAGGACGAAATCATCTATGAGACTTTCTAAAACAATGAATATTGGCTTCAAAGACTTAAAAAGCAGCTGCAAAAGGTAAATGAAATGATAAAAGCGGCTTTGAGAACTATTGAAGACGCGGTAGATGCACCCAAAAACTTCACAGATGTGTTGTACTTGACAAGAGATGGACAGATACCGCCTGAGATAAAACGATTTCTAAAGAACAAGAAGCTTTCCTTGGCAAGCCTGCCAATAGAGAAATTCTCTCAGATACGCCATCGACTTGACCTGATTGGTACGGTCATCATCGATGCGAAGGGCCTGGGCACCTCACAGCAGGATAAATTGGCCCAGATAGTCGAATCTTTCGAGATGAAGGGCATTGGGGCGATTTTGCTCAACAACCGCGTACAGGTACCTGTAAGGAGTTTTTCTCTGGCTGGGCACGGCGTAAAAAGTTTCTCTTTAGCATCTACGATGGAATCGGTCTCAATTGATGAGCTGTGGGTGAGAATCAGCATCAATCTTGCTTATCGTGAGAGAGGTTCTGAAATCCTCGTTAAACCTGCGGTACCTCCCAAGCAGCTTGAGTATAGTTATGATAAGTATCGCAACAAACTTGCCGAGCAGCTCAGGATTAGGGAGTCGTTTGTTGACAACCTGACAGAACAACTTCGGCTTGCGGGTCTTGTTCAGAAAGATTTTCTTCCAACTCAGTTGCCTAATACCGATAGATTTCAGTGGGCTACAATTTTTTTACCGGCGGAGTGGGTTTCAGGTGATATTTATGATATTGCCAAGCTCGATGAAAAACATATAGGCTTTTATGTTGCAGATGCCGTTGGACATTCGATGCCTGCTGCTTTGTTGACGATGTTCATTAAGCAGGCCCTTGTTATGCGTCGAACGATTGGTAATGACTACCGTGTTTTTTCACCGAAAGAGGTGGTCAAGAGCCTTAATCAGCGAATGACAAAGCAAAAGCTGTCCGGTTATCAGTTTGCCACGTGTTGTTATGGGCTTATTAATACTGAGTCCCTTGAGTTGACGTTTGCGCGGGCCGGTCATCCATATCCAATACTGATAAGAAAAGATGAGCATCCCAGGCAATTGGAAATAGCCGGCTCACTGCTGGGCATATTCGAGCAGGCTGAATATGAGGAGCAAACCATTCAATTGCAGGCTGGGGACAAGGTTTTGTTTTATTCAGATGGTGCAGAGCCATTTATTCCATTTATACACAGCTTCGATGAATTGACCGGGTACGATTTTAAGGAGGAGTTTGACGAAATCAAGGGGCTTTCTATTGTTGAAATGTTGGAAAAGTTTAACGCTGTGGTGCGGAATAAACATATCAGTCCTGCCGAAATAGATGATATCACAGCAGTTGGCCTTGAAGTGCTTTAGCCTTTTTTTGCGCAGAGTCTTACATAAGGTTTTGCCTTTATACTTTATTTTCCTCGAGCTTTGGCTGGGGTAATTAAGATTAATTTATACTGAGTTTTCCAAGTACTGCCAAAGCAGTTTCGACGTTTCCAAACGGGGCGCTTACCGCAAAGCCGGCTACATGATCGGTTATTTTTTCCACCATTTCCCCTGCAATTTCTATTCCGATGGCGCGTGCATGTTTTTTATCTTTTGCCTTGGACATTCGTTTTAGAAGTTCGGCAGGGACAACTACACCCGGTACTTCGTTTGCCATAAACTCTGCATTTTTATAGCTCGTGAAAGGCCAAATACCTGCAATGATTGGTATTTTGAAGGACTCGATAGCGTTTAAGAAATTAAAAAGCATCTGTACATCAAAAACGGGCTGGGTTATTGCAAATTCTGCACCGGCGTTAACTTTTCGTTTGAATCTGTCTATTTCACGGTTTAAGTCAGAAGCAACCGGATTTACGCCAACTCCAATGCTCAGGCTAAGAGGCGGTGAAAATCGATTTCCTCCGACATCTATGCCCTTGTTGAGATTTCTAAGAACTTCAGTTAGAGCGATAGAATCCAGATCGAAAACGCCTGTTGCATCAGGATACTCACCCATCTTAGGGGGATCTCCTGTAATTATCAGGATGTTCCTCAACCCAATGGCATAAGCACCTAACATGTCCGATTGCATGCCGATTAGGTTTCGATCCCGGCAGCAAAAGTGCAAAATGATTTCAATATCTGCATTTTCCTGTATTTTCACTCCCGTAACCAATGGAGAAAGCCTTGAACTTGCGCGGGGGCCATCCGGTATGTTTATCGCATCGATACCCATTTGTGCACAAAGTTTTGCTTTATTTAACGTTGTATCCATATTGACGCCTCGCGGCGGTGTTATCTCTATTGTTGTAACTTTCTGTCCGGCTGATAATTTTTTGCCGATGTGTGATTTTTGAGCCAGTGGTGCCGGCTCCTGAGCAGCAGGCTCATATTCTTTGCTGACAGTTATGCCTCTGAGTTGTTCGGTCATTGACCTGTCAGCCTTATCAAGAGTTTTAACGGTCCTGACGATTTCTTTTATATGTTCCGGGGTAGTCCCACAGCAGCCCCCAATTATCCTTGCACCTTTTTCAAAAAAACGCTTGGCATATTCGGCCATATATTCCGGCGTGCACATATACAATGTTCTATTGTCTATTTCGCGGGGAAGCCCGGCATTTGGCTGAACTGAGATAGGTTTGTTTGTAACTGATTTTATCAGCTCGAAAGTCCCAAGCATTGCAGAAGGACCAACAGAGCAATTCAGGCCTACAACCTGGACATCCTGATTGGAGATCTCAGTTATAGCTTTTTCGATTTTTTGGCCATAGATAGTCTCATTATTTTCATTGCAGGTCATCTGAGCAACAATTGGCAGGTCTGTCTGCTGACGGATTGCTCCGATTGCGATAAGCAGTTCTTTAGAACTGGAAAACGTTTCCAGTATAAGAAAGTCCACACCAGCTTTGATAAGGGCTTTGGCCTGTCTTTTGAATGCTTCGGCGGCCTGGCTTTTGCTTATGGTACCGTGCTGCACAATCTCTCTACCTAGCGGCCCCATTGAGCCGGCTACCATTACCAACTCACCGGCTGAATCTCTGGCGATTTCCACCCCGGCGCGGTTTATCTGTTCTACTTTATCTGCTAAACCGTATTTGACAAGTTTCAGCTCATTTGCGCCGAAGGTGTTCGTCTCTATGAAATCGGCACCGGCTCTTACATAACCATCGTGGACTTTTTTTATTATTTCCGGTTTACTTATATTCAGTTCGTCAAAGCATCTGTTTAGAAAAATGCCATACTGATACAGCATTGTTCCCATTGCACCGTCGCCCAGCACTACCCGGTGCTTGAGAAGTTCGACAAGATTATATTTTGCACCCATTTTCTTTTTGAATTAACCGCAACAGCATTACATTTTCCAAATGGTACCACGAATAAGTCTGAAGGTAAAGAATTTACAGTGCAATACAGGTAACAATTCGCAGTGATTTATATTATAGGCCTCAAATCGTATTGTGCCGGGCATAGGGGAAATTGCTTGCAGATGTACTTTTTTCAGCTATACTTATGATGACAAGCTTTTATCCGAAGGAAAGGAAGCTGTAATGGCGAAAAAAGATGCCGAGTTACAGAGAATCGAAAAACTGATTCAAATAATGAAAGATAATGACTTGGCTGAAGTTGAGATACAGAATGGTGATGAGAAAATTCTTATAAAACGGTCTCAATCGCAACGGGCAAATCTCACAGCCATACCGATGATTGCTGCTGAGCCTTCGAAGGCTGCTGGTGCTGAGCCTGCCGTTGAATCTGTAGCGGAAGCAGAAGCCGGTGCAATTCAGCAGCAGGAGGAACTTATAGAGATACAATCACCTATTGTCGGCACTTTCTACGAGGGGCCGAGTCCCGATTCTGAGCCTTATGTCGAAGTCGGCTCAGAGGTTAGCCCTCAGATGGTCGTTTGTATCATTGAGGCTATGAAAGTTATGAACGAGATTAAGGCTCAGGCTGCCGGAGCTATCGTAGAAAAACTTGTTACAAATGGCCAGGCTGTTGAGTTCGGGCAGGTGCTCTTCAAGGTCAAACCTGATTAAATAATCTTTTAAGACGGTATTTTTCAAAAGATGTTCTCAAAAATTTTGATAGCTAATCGTGGCGAAATAGCCTTGAGGATTATCCGTGCCTGCCACGAGCTCGGTATTGAAACGGTGGCAGTTTATTCTGAGGCTGACAAAGATGCTTCATATTTGAAGCTTGCCGACCAGGCAGTTTGTATTGGTCCTGCCGATTGCTCTGAGAGCTACCTGAACATTCCCCGGATAATCAGCACTGCTGAAATTACCGATGCCGAAGCAATCCATCCCGGGTATGGTTTTCTGGCGGAGAATATAAATTTTGCCAAGATTTGCCGGGATTGTGGAATAGCATTCATAGGGCCTCCTGTCGAGGCAATGCAGTTGTTAGGTGACAAGGTTGAGGCAAGAAAATTAGCTAAAAGGGCAAATATCCCGGTAGTGCCGGGCTCAGGTGAAACGGTGAAGGCCGAATCTGAGGCGATTAAAATTGCCGGGAAGATCGGCTATCCGGTTATCATAAAGGCTGCTGCCGGTGGCGGCGGGCGTGGAATGAGGGTTGTGCATAACAACGCAAACTTTGGTTCATCCTTTAATGCAGCTGCCGCTGAGGCAGAAGCAGCTTTTGGAGACCCGAGTGTATACCTCGAAAAGTTTATTGTTGGACCTCGCCATATAGAGGTGCAGGTTTTGGCTGACAGCTCAGGAAATGCACTGCACTTTTATGAAAGAGACTGTACTATTCAGCGCAGGCATCAAAAAATGATAGAAGAGTCCCCCTGCCCAGTTCTTGATGAGAGAGCGAGAGAAAAACTTGCCGATGCTGCACTGAGGCTGATAAAAGAGGCCAAGTATGTTAATGCAGCCACGGTGGAATTTCTTCTGGATAGAAACAAGAAGTTTTATTTTATAGAGGCTAATACAAGAATTCAGGTTGAGCATCCCGTTACCGAGATGGTTACAGGCCATGACTTAATCAAGTGGCAGATAAGGATTGCTTCGGGTCAGAAGATTAAACTAAGCCAAAGAGACATTAAACATACCGGTGTAGCGATTGAATGCCGAATAAATGCCGAGGATCCGGAAAACAACTTTGCTCCTTCGCCCGGTAAGGTAACACGGTACATTCCACCAGGTGGTCTCGGCGTAAGAATTGATTCCCACGTCTATCAGGGCTGGTCAATATCGACGAAATACGATTCAATGATTTGCAAAGTAATCGTTCATCAAAAGACCCGCGCCGAAGCCATCACTACGATGAAAAGGGCTTTAAGTGAATTCGTAATCGAACCTATTAAAACCACAATACCTGCGTGTCTGGATATCATCTCTCACAGTATGTATACTAAAAACAGAATAGACACAGGTTTCGCAGAACGTAATTTCTGAGTTCGTGGCTCGTGGTTCGTAATTTGCAGAACATAAGCTGTCATCTCAGCTCTGTCGATGCAGCGTAAATATCTGCCAAGGGCATCTCTAACCTGAAAATCGCTGATTAATCTGAATTGCCTGCTGACTCAATAGCTCTTCTAACGATCGCAACGGCCTCGGACTGCGGCATCATCTCAGAGGCCTTGTTAACGGCGCCGAGGGCCTGCTCGGCCCTTTCCATTTGATAGTAAATATAGCTTAGAAGAAAGTAAAGCTCTCCGACATCACTTTCCTCAAGACGCTTTTCCACATCAACTATTCTTGTTTCCAGCAGGTCCCTGTCACCGACCATACTCAAAATATCTGTTCGCTGCGGCTTGTAAGCAGGCTCAGCCTCTTTATCAATCTTGTCGTCCTGGGGACTCCTTACGGAGTAATACGGCAGTTCCGGCATCAGTACCAGTGCCCTCGACAGAAACAGGGCACTGCTTATATACTCACCGGCTGCAAACAACGAATAACTTTTACCGGCATATGCAAGAGCATCGTCCGGCTGATAAACCGAAGCCAGCGTATATGCGTCTGCCGCACGATAGTATCTGCCCTTTTTAAGATAGACTTCCCCGGCAATCATATACTTTTTATATTTCGCCCTGATAAAAGACCTGAAATCCATTATCTCGTCTGATTCTTTTGCCATAATGCTTTGAGCCTTGATTGTCCGCTCAAGTTCTGATAGCTCCTGTTCAGCCGCTTCCTGTTCTATTTCCTTTCTCCGTAAGGAGTCCCCAGGACTGTCTGTGTAAAATTTTTCCTGCTTTTCTCCGTAAGGAGTCCCTAGGACTTCTTTGCTTCTTCGAATTAATTCCTCCAGTTGTTCAGACGTTCTCGACTGTAGCTGCATTTGGTCTTCAATATCACCCGGCATCTCTGTTGACTTTTTTATCAAATCTTCTATTTCCTGCTCGGCCTGCTTATAAGCTTCCAGTTGCAGGTCAAGTTGACTTCGCTGTTGGCTGATTTGCTGCTGTTTGGTTTTGTCCTGCAAAAGTTCAGTTTTTTGAATTATATCCTGCTGTCCTATGGACTCCTTACGGAGTGTTGGTTGTCGGATTTCATCGCTTAATTTGCTCTTGAGACTGCCCAGCTCCGAGGTCCCATTCTCTAACTGCTGTTGTTCTTTTGTATCCGCAGCTTCGCTTGTTGCGCGTTTCAAGTCCCTTCTGAAACGCTCAAGTTGTACTTCATATTGCTGCCCAGCTTGTTCGGCAGCGAATTCAGATTGCCCCGGGCGAGAATATATACTCAGCTCTTTGGAAATTATTTCTTCCAACTGGCTGGAGCTGCGGGACAATAATCTTGTAACGGAAACCTTATCTGCGAAACTACCTACATAAGGGGCGGTTGTAATCCCGCCTGTCTGTAGTTCTCCTACAGCGGTACCTCCGCCATAGGATAATATTCTGCTCTGACTTGAGAGGTCTAATCTGCCGGATGGAATTACCAGTTTTCCCGATGTGTCGTGACTATATCCATAGCTGGGAGCTCGAATAACACCTGATTGCCCTGGAATTGTTGATGTTACCGTACCGGTAGGCGAATAATATGGCCTTGCAGTGCCGCTGTATCTGCCGAAGTCTTCGGCTCCTGCCGAGTCCCTCAAAAACGAGTCAATTGATGTCGAGCCAAGCGGCGCCCCGAAATCGCTGGTCGCTCGATATGGAACTATTCCCCGAAAGTACCTGCCATCGCTCACGTTGCCTGTAACTGCAAGATTAGAGCTTGTATCAATTGGATTCGGATTCCGCACAAGACCACTGCGAGTATGAGTGGGTACAGCAGTTCCAGAGCCTGCCGGGTTGTTGACTGCAAAGACGTCTGACGAAACAACAATGCAGAAAATTAACATAACACAAGATGTCCAGACCAAAGGTTTATTATCGAAAACTTTATCTGTTGTATTGTGTCTATTCATCTTTTTGACCTCTGTCAGGCTTGGCAGCTAAATTGTTAATCGCTTTATTACCTTTTGTATCTGGGCCTTTCCGCCCAGCTAAGTTTACCTGCCAACGTATCCCACTGGGTGTGTAGCGGATTATTAACTATCAAAAAGTCGTTACTGTCTTTTTCAACCCTAACCATATCATCGCTGGTCAGCTTACACGAGAGCTGCCCATCTGCTGAAACAGTCGTGCCTTCATTTACACCGATGCCAAAGATGTCAACCTTGGCATCGGCGCTTATAACAATCGGCCTAAAACTTAGCGAATGCGGGCAAATTGGTGTAATCACCATCGCTTCCATGCCACCGGAAACGATAGGCCCGCCTGCCGAAAGGTTATACGCTGTGGAGCCTGTGGGGGTACAGATTATCAGCCCGTCGCTGACTCCGGTGGCAAGTGTTTGTCCATCGACGGAAATCTTCAATTCAATCATCTTGAACGGAGCACCTGCTGTAATGAAAATCTCATTGACTGCTTTCGAAGAGAATTTCTCTGCACCAAATTGACCTTCACTGCTTTTGGATTCGGGCTTATATACTTTGCAGCCCAACATCATACGTTTTTCAATCTTCACAGCACCTGAAATTATACGGCCGAAAAGCTGCTTAAGTTCTGCAACGCTGAATTCCGCTAAATAGCCGAGTTTGCCGAGATTTACCCCGATTACCGGCACGCTGCTTTGGCTCATTACCCTTGCTGCTGAGATTATACTGCCGTCGCCGCCGAAGACCGCAGCGTAATCGCAATCCTTCAAAAGCTCCTCACTGCATTCATCAATGTGGCAACTGGCTGCTATTTTGGCCTTACCTTTGACAAATGAGCTAAAATCCTCAATTGCCTCGGCAACCTGACCCTTCTTGGGGTCACCGAATATAACTAATTTTGGCAATCGACCTTTAGACATCTTTATATAGATTTTTTCGGACTTACAGTATTGTATTGGTGGAATTTCACCAATATCTCTTTGGCAACACGAACTATTTCATCGGCATTTACACCCTCTTGCATAAGCTGGGCTGAGCGAGAACCGCGCCTTATGAATCTGGCGGGCCCGCCAATTACAACTATAGGTTCGGGCACCCTGCCTAACATTGCAACGGCCTTTTCCAGCACCGCCGAGCCAAATCCACATGCAACACTATGGTCTTCAACTGTTATCAAGCTATTGCCCTTGTCCAGCAGGCTGATTATGCCCTCATCAACAGGATCTGCAAATCTTGCATTTATTACGTTAATCTCTATGCCCTCACCGGCCAGCCGCTCAGCCGCGGCAAGGCCCTGCGAAAGCACACAGCCATAAGTTACGACAGATATAACTGCCTGTTCACTGTAACGCACCGCTACACTTTTACCTAATTCGAAAGGCTGAGAGAAACAAGCGTTATCAATTTCCAAAACTGAAGGGACAACGTCTTTTGGATACCTTAAGCATACAGGTCCTTGCTGACTTAATGCGAACTCAAGTGCCTCTCTCAACTCGATCGCGTTTGCCGGTGCTGTCAAAACCATATTGGGCATCATCCGCATATAGCCGATGTCCATAAGGCCGTGATGTGTAGGCCCATCTGCACCAACCACGCCGGCCCTATCTATGCAGAAGACAACCGGAAGATTCTGCAGTGACACCTCCTGTGCTATCTGGTCGAGACTTCGCTGCAGAAATGTCGAGTACATGCAGACGACAGGCCTTAGGCCGCTCTTAGCAAGACCAGCTGCAATATCAACAGCAGCTCCCTCGGCAATACCAACATCATAAAACCGGCCAGTGAACTTCTCGCGAAATCCCATAAGACCGGTTCCGTCGCACATAGCTGAAGTAATAGCTACTATCCGCTCGTCTTTTTCAGCGAGCTTTACCAAATGCTCACCGAATACATCAGTAAAAGTTCGACCAGCCTTTGTCTCCTTGGCCTCAACGGTCTGGCCATTTATCTTAAAAGACCCGGTTGAGTGAAACTTGCTCGGGTGCTTATTGGCAGGGCTGAATCCCTTACCCTTTTGTGTGTAGATGTGCAGAATCGCTGGGCTGTTAAAGTCGCCCAATGCCTTGAACAGCTTGATTAGTGAGCCAATTTCGTGCCCATCAACCGGTCCGAAGTAAGGAATGTTCAGGCTCTCGAACATCTGGCTGGCTGGCAAAACCATACGAATACTCTTCTTAATCCTCTCTATCGCATCCTCGACACTCTTGCCAATAACAGGCATATGTTCAAGGATGTTCTTGGTTGTCCGGCGCAAATCTTCGTAGGTCTGGCTGAGCCGAACCTTGGAGAAATACTTTGCCAGAGCGCCCTGCGTTGCATCTATGGCCATCGAATTGTCGTTTAGAACGATAAGTAATTGCCTTTTGACGAGTCCAAGGTTGTTTAGCGCCTCAAATGATGTGCCGTTAACAATACTGGCGTCCCCGACAAATGCCACAATCTTATCGGCCTTATTAAGCTGTTTCTGGCCCAGGGCCATCCCGATAGCCGTTGATATCGATGTCCCGGCATGACCGACTGTGAACTGGTCGTATTCGCTTTCTGAGGGGTCGGGAAATCCGCTTATCCCATCTGATTGGCGAAGCCGCTCGAAGCCGTTTTTTCTGCCGGTAATTATCTTATGTGTATAGCACTGGTGTCCTACATCCCAAATCAGCTTGTCGGCCTTGAAGTTAAACACATAGTGAAGCGCCAGCGTGAGTTCCACCACACCCAGATTGCTGGCCAAATGCCCGCCGGTTTTGCTCACAGAGGCGAGAATTAATTGCCGTATCTCCTCTGCCAGCTCGCTAAGCTGGTTTATAGATAGCTTTTTTAGGTCATCCGGACCATTGTTTTGTTCTAACAGAATGCCCATCACAGTTAACTATTATAGGAAAATAGCCATAATTATCAATCAAAAGAATCTGCTGCGGTTATATAGCTCGATTTTTGACATAAGCAGCGAAATTGAAATGGCTGCATCAACAGGATAAAAAAATTGTAAGCATTCACAGATAAAATGTGCATTTTATGTCATTGCGAGCCCTGTACCGTATGGTGCAGGGCTCGGCAATCTCAACGGTTGATAAGTAGAGATTGCTTCGTCATAAACTCCTCGCAATGATTTTATGAAAGCGTGTCTCCCTTTGCGGATATAATATCCGAGAAAAAAGAATTAATCACAGAAAAGGATCAATAAAGCAGCCTCTCGCCGGCAGGCCAGCAGGAGCTGATGTAGCACTTGAGACGGTCGGCAACTG
>JAFGRL010000112.1 GCA_016935195.1 Sedimentisphaerales bacterium | reverse complement strand
TCTGACAAAGTGTATAGCTCCCTTGCTTTGTTTATTTGTGCCGGGCTGATGAAATAGGAAAAAAAGACTGAGAAAGCAAAAGTGCCAAGCCAGCCATACAATATCGCCCTCAAAATGGTTAAGCCTCTATTCCTTAGCCATCCATCGACACAATCCAAACCAAATGCAAATATGAGGCTCACAGGTAGTATTGTGAAAAGCCCGTATGAAGCCTTTGCCTGGCCCCAGCAGGGAATTCGAAGGTTCATATAAACCATACTATACACTATTACAAAAATAGAACCTAAAATCAGCAGCCACAGTTTGCTTGCGCCAAATATCACTCGGCCGGCTGCACGTACAACACCTAAAATGATGAACAATGAAGCCGGTATCGCGAGAAGATAAACTGCCGATATATATTCATAATTCCAAGGCGGCCTATAGGCATACTCGGCAATGCCACTTAAAAAAGCATCACTCCAAAAGGTTGAATACATAGAATCAAACAAAGAGTAAAAGCCCGCAAAATAAGGCAATTGAAAAACTCTGCCAAATTGACAAAAATATCTGTATGTGTGATATCCAGGGTCCTGCCACCAGTAATCGCCGGGCAGACGGCCCCAGTTTGCAATAAGAACATCTTTAAAGTGCACCCAATTGCGCAGGTAGAACCAGCCGGCGACCATTGCTATAGACAAGAGGAACAGGAATAAATAACCACCCAGATGCCTTATGGAAAAGGTTTTTTCTTCAGCTAACTTTAAAACAAGAATTACAACAATAACCGGCAGTACCCCCAAAGCGGTAAACTTGGTAAGCAATGCCAGGCCAATAACAATCCCTACCAGACAATAAAACTTAGGCCGACTGCGAGTGTGGTTGAGGACCATAATAGTCAGCAAAATTGACAACCCGATTAAAAAGGCTGAAAGGGATTCATTTGATAAATGATGGGATATATAGATATTCATTGGAATAAAGCCGGCAATAATTAGCGAGAGGGACTGACTCGGCTTCGAATCGGGAAAAACTTTCTTCGATGCGAAATAAGCAAGATATATCTGCCCCAAACCTCCTAAAAATGGAATCAGCTTTAGAAAATAGTAAGCGTTAAGCCTGCCGGTAAAGACAGATACGAACTTCACTATTGAAGCTGATGCTACATAGAAAAGCGGCGGTTGATAAGCCTGCCAGCCCTCGTCGGCAAGCGGCAAATGACCTTTACTTAGAATATAGTTGATGTAATGAAGATGCCCGACAATATCAAAACCGAATCTAACCGGCAGCTTTATAGAATTATTCACAAATAAAACCACCCAGACTGCCGTAAGGAAAACCAGAACAAACTCTGGCGAAAATATCGAAATACTTCTCAATTGACTGCGCCGAACTCTGCCACAACTATGCAGCAAAAAAACGCCGGCACAGACAACAAAGAATATCCCTAATACAGGAAGCTTTCTAACAAAAGCCCCGGCCGGCGGCACTGCTTCCAGACTGATTGGATGAACAGTGCAATCGTTTGCCAAACTCGCCTGGCAAAAGGGACTGCCTGAAACCGACACCATCCAGCTGGTGTCCGTCATAATGTCATTATCCAAACCTTCGGTGTACAGCCAAAGTGCGGGAGGACCAAGATCTGTAAAAGCTTCAACCTTAATGTTATTTCTGCCAATTCCGAGAAATTCGGTGATATCCCAGACATCCTGCTCTTTCCAATTCAGTCTGTCTCCATCGTTTATAACAGAACTTTTTGCAACTTCCACACCATTAACCCAAAGACGATATCTTCTAAATGCCTTTATGTGCAGTTTTACCGCCGCCGGCAAAACTGCAAGTTCAAAATCCTTTCCAAACCTTGTACCGAGATTTAAAAAGTTCGTCTTTCTCGTATATGGTTCTGTCTGGATCTGATAGAGTATCCAGTTGGCGTGCTTGTCCGTTTTTAGAAAGGGAATTGCGGGGTCATAATACAACTTGACAAACAGATGGCAAAAAAAGATGAGCAAAGCAACGACGATTAAAAGCAGTATTGCCAACTGCCGCTTGCCAAATACAGATGTTTTATCCAAAACTGCACACATTTTTATCTTAGTGTGACCTTTCAACATAAGCAGTCTTTTGTCTGAATAATTCCAGATGTTCTCGTATCTGGACAGCCAAATCCTGCTGATTGCCCATCAAAGCTATATTGATTGCTTTTTCTGCTATCCTGACTGCCTCTGGGAAATTGCCTGAGGCTGCATGCGCTGCGGCAAGAGTATCAAGCAATTCGGCCCTATTATAATCGGTCAATTCACATGCTTGTAGGGCTAAATTAACCGCATCTTCGGGGTCGAAAAATTCCGACTGCACCCGCGTTGCTTTTACCCAGGCAAGGTCATTAAGAGCTTCGACACAATCAGCAGATATGTCCAAAGCCTTGTGCCAGCAGTCAACGGCTTTTACTATCGAATTTTTAAGGTAATAGATATGGCCGAGATTTCTAAGCATATCGGCCTGGTTGCAATCAATCTGAAGCGAATGATTATAATGTGTTACTGCCCCGTCCAAATCCCCCTGCCGGTACAACAGCTCTGCAACTGTTTTATGTATCAAAGGCTGATTAGGCTCTATTCTCAGGTATTCAATGTAATGCTTTACAGCCTTTGCTGTGTTACCTTTGTGAACCAAAAGAGCCGCTAAATTCTTGTGTACATCAGCAAGGTCAGGATCTTCATACAAAGTTTCAACAAGACACTCTATAGCCTTATCATATTTTTGCTGTTTGGCAAAGACGGCACCTAAACAACCTTTTACATCCGGCTGAAAAGGCTCAAGTGCCAGCGACTTGGTCCAATGATCAGCTGCTTTGACAAATAAGCCCTTACCATGATATGCCTGGCCTAAAACATTGTGAATCGCAGGCTGTTCTGCATATAAACCAATTGACTTTTCCCAATATTCGATTGCTTCATTGATTCTGTTATTTTTATAAAGAACCCGCCCCAGTTCGTTTAGAACATTCACCTGGTTCGGCAAAAGTTTTAAGGATCTTTTAAAGCTCTCGGCAGCCAACTGATGTTCGCCCTGCTTTGTATAAGCCAGACCAAGATACCCGTATACCTCAGGACTGTCCTGACTAACTGGCAATACCTGCTTAAGGCACACGATGGCCTCGGAGACTTTGTCCTGTTCGAGTAAAACCCTGCCAATATTTCTTTTGGCAATCCACATTCCAGGCTCAATTTCCAGAGCCATACGGTAGTTTTCAATCGCTTCATCATATCTGCCTTCATCAAACAGTGCAGTGCCATAACTTGTGTATATCATGAAATTATTTTCGGTGCACGCCAGTGTGTGCTCGTATAGAGTTTTACTATTTCGCCACTTCATAACCTGATTTCGGGTGCTCAGCATCATCAGTACTAAGATGGTTATTAATACTGCTGCTGCAGGTTTCTGATAACGCCATTTTTCAGTTATTTCTGCAGCCAGCCAGACTACCATAATAAAGATGCCAATAAGAGGCAGATATGTATACCGGTCGGCTCTTGCCTGCAGGCCCACCTGAACCAGGCCGATAACCGGTACGAGAGTTCCAAGGTACCAAAGCCAGCCTACCATCAGATAACGTCGTCTGGCCAAACAGATTACACCGATGGTTATACCTGTTAGCACAATGAGGCAGATGACCAGCTGCCAGACGGGCAGCGCACTTTCAGGATGCGGATAATAAATCGCCAGATGGTTTGGATAAATTGCCTTGGTTATATAGCTGAGATAAGAAACCAGAGCATTTGCTATGCGCAAACTAAGAGGTTTATCCAACGTCGCTACCACACTCCCCCAAGCTCGTTGAACAGTATAAGTAACGATACTCGAAGCTGCAGCCAAGACAAGCAAAGGAATTTTTTCGCCTATCAGGTGCCGTACCGACGATTTTTGATAAGCAAACTTTACTGATTTTGGACGCAAAGCCTTGACTGGTCTTCTGTGAGACCAACAAAACCGCTCCAACGGCCAGTAGTCAAGCAATAAAAGCACAAACGGTAAAGTCACAAGCGTAAATTTGGCCATAAGGCCCAGACAAAAAAAGAAAACCACCGGCAAATAGCTGCCGACGCTCGGACGCCGCACATACCTAAGGTAAGCAGCCATCGTTATCAGGCAAAATAAAACACTTAGAACATCCTTGCGTTCGGCTATCCACGCCACCGACTCTACGTGGAGCGGATGCACTGCAAAAGCAGCAGCAACAAAAATGCTGCGCCAAACTGCGCCCGTCATCCCTTTCAATACCCCAAACAAAAGTAAGGTATTTACAATATGAAATAACAAACTGGTCAAATGATGCCAGCGTGGGTTCAATCCAAAAAGTTCACAATCGAGCATGTGGCTCAACCAGGTCAATGGATGCCAATTAGCGCGATGTGAAGCTGTAAACGCCCAGAGAACAGATTGAGTTGTTATCCCTGCCCTGACGTGAGGATTTTTGGTTACGTACCCATCATCGTCCAAGTTGATAAAATCATTTTTAAGTACCGGCTCGTAAGCTGCAAATGTAAGAACGACCAGGAGGACATAAAGAACAAAAACATGAAATTTTTTGGGTATTTGCAACATTTAGGCGGGAAACAATTTAGATTTGATTATTTTCATCTTTGCAAGTCGATACTCTATAGCGGTAGCCAGACAGCCAAAACCGTATTTTAAGCTGCGCTTAAAGTTGATTGAAGAAGCTTGAGTAAAATATTTTGTCGGACAGGTAACCTCTGCTATCTTATAACCCAGCCACAGTATCTGGGCGAGCATCTGATTATCGAACACAAAATCATCAGAATTTGCTTCGAGCGGCAGCCGTTCCAGAAGCTTGCGCGAAAATGCCCTGTAGCCTGTGTGATATTCGGACAGCTTGGCACCGGTAAGAATGTTCTCAGCAAACGTAATAAACCGATTTGCAGCATACTTCCAAATCGGCATCTTTCCCTTCAAGGCGTATCCGCCAAGAATTCTGGAAGCGAGTATGCAGGAATAAAGGTCGTTACCAATCATAGAAGCCATTGCCGGTATCAGTTTGGGCGTGTATTGATAATCAGGGTGGACCATTATGATAATATCACCGCCATATTCCAGAGCCAGCCTGTAACAGGTCTTCTGGTTTGCTCCATAGCCGAGATTTTGTGGATGCTTATGAACAACGGTATTGGGCAGCTCGGCAGCAATGGCGGCAGTCTCATCGCTGCTGGCATCATCGACAACGATAACCAAATCCACAATCTCCTGCGCCATCACCTCATCGTAGGTTTTGCGAAGAGTCTGAGCCGCATTATAGGCCGGCATGAACACAATGACTTTCTTACCGTTGAACATAGCAAATATATTATCTGGTATTATAACAATTACATCAATTGTAAAAACTACGGCCTGTAATTTCTGAAAATCAGCTCCATTGTCCCGCCCTTTCGGAGGATTGCTTCAATAAAAGCCAGTAAAGCAAATATCGGAAAACTGCCGATGTAAAACAACTTTTGCAGCACGATACTGCATCTGGAATATTCTTTTACATAATCGTCATTGCCTTTAAGTGCCTCAAAAAGTACTTCTCTTTTTTTCAAAATGCAGTTAAGAAGGCTCTGCTGCATACCGAACACATTCTGTTCCAGCGAGAAATGTTTTTGCTTTATCAACTTAAAATCAAGCTGATTCATCTCTAGAATCAAATCAGATCTTTCCAGAAAAAACAGATGCTTTGGAGGATCCAGGTGCAGCCACTTTCCCCGAAATAATCTGCTCTGAACACTGCCTATGTTCGGAAGCGACATCATTAAATAACCACCGGGCTTTAGTATCTTGCGGATAATTTGCAAAGTTGCTTTAGGCTCTGTAAGGTGCTCGAAGACATGCCACATACAGACAACATCAAAAAAATCCTCGTCAAAATCCTCCTTTGAAAGCTGCCCGATTTTAAGATTCAGACCTTTGACCTGCTCTGCTCTCTCGGCTGCTTTGCCCGGCAGCTCCACACCATAGCCTTGGAAGCCTCGTTTAATCAGGTAGGCGAGAAATTCCCCATTGCCGCAGCCGATATCCAGCACCTTAGCCGGTGCCTTTACATATCTGCAAACCTGCCGTGCTCGCGAAAAACGAAAAAAAACCAGGACCTTCTCGATTCCGCCGTTGAATTTGCTCTTTCCCTGACCATAATATGAATCGTTGTAAGCCTGTTCCAATTGCTTTTTTGTCGGCTTTGGGCCCAGAAAAATGGCACCACAGTTCAAGCACCGGCTGATGCGGAAACCATCACCCGAGATGCTATATGTCGGATACAACCGCAAGCTTCTTTCAGCTCCGCAGTAAAGACACCGATTTATACTATCTAAGCCCTTGCCCAATTTTCTTTAGAAGAACCAAAAAGAAGTACTAATTGTTCGATTGCCACTCTGGCATTTGCTCGGCCGGTCTTTATCTCGAAATCCATCTTAGCTAACCGCTGCAGAACTGAGCCGAGAGCATTAAACGTCATTCCGTCAACCTGTGTAAAGAAATTACCTTTATTGCTCCATATGTGCAATTGCTTAGCCACCTGCTCACGGCTGATACCTTTTTGAAGCAGTACTTTTGCATTAAACATCCTGCGAAAATGAAATGCGAAGGCCCCGAGGGCAGTGTACTCGGCTGAACGGTCATTCTCGAACATACTCCTTAGCCGATTTACTGCCTGAGCAGAGTTTCCTGCCATTGCAGCATCAATCACAGCAAAGGCATTGAATAATCGATTGCGGCCTATAAGCAATTCGATATGTTTTGGAGTTATTGACTTATCTTCGTAAGCGAATGAAGCCAGTTTATCTATCTCGCTGTAAAGACGGGGTAAGTTATCACCGCTTAGCTCAATTAGAAGTTCCGCCGCAGCTTTTGTCAGAATTTTACTGTGAGCCTGGTGGGCGTATTCCGCAAGGCGTGACGGTAACTGCCAGGCCTTAGGCTCTATTACCTTGAGCAACATCCCAACCTTATCGAGCTTTTTAGCGAGTTTGGTCCGGCTGGGCCAGGTCTTTACAGTCAAAACAAGTATGCCTGTGTCTGAAGGTTTATCAAAATACTTTTCCAGCAACGGGCGATTTTCAGAAATAAAATCATCCGCATTTTTAATAACCACAACTTTCATTTTGCCAAACATCGGCACAGTTCTCAACTCATCCAATATCTCAGCGATTGAAGTTTGCCCCGGCTCGACAACGAAAAGGGCCATTTGTCTTTGCTGCGGTTCCAATAGACGATTGAGCAGCTTATCATACTCGATGTTCACAACAGAGGTCTCTTTGCCGGCGATTACGCAAACCGGCTTAATGACGCTGCCGGAGCTGCTTTTTCTCTTGGCCATTTCTGCGTGGTGATACGACATAATGGTCGGGTAATTAAACCGTTGAATCTTTTAATCTTTTTTCGAATCCGAGGTTCCGTTTTTGGATATATTCTCGGCAACGATTTTCTCTACGGCAACAAGTTTGTCGTCGGCACCGAGTTTGATTAAGCGAACACCCTGAGTGTTCCTGCCGATGGAACGTATTTCTTCGAGGCCTGTTCGAATTATTATTCCTTTAGCAGTAATCATCACCACTTCGTCATCGTCATGAACGGCCTTAAGAGCTACCACCTTTCCGTTTCGTTCGGTAGTCTTTATATTTATCAGCCCTAAGCCACCGCGACCTTGTGGGCGGTAGTCATCGAGACTTGTCCGCTTGCCGTAACCGTTTTCGCAGACGGTAAGCAGTGACGCCTCTTTTTCCGCAATAACCATATCGATGACAGAATCTCGGGGACGCAGCTTTATGCCTTTTACTCCGCGTGAGACCCTGCCCATCGGCCGAACCTTCTTCTCGTCAAAATGTATTGCCATTCCCTCTCGCGAGCCCAGCAGGATATGGTCATTGCCCGATGTCAGGGCGACACTGATTACATCATCGTTGGGTTCGAGTTTGATTGCTGTAACACCGGTCTTTCTTGGATTAGCATAGGCTGAAAGTCGAGTTTTCTTTATAAGGCCGTTTTTAGTGGCCATAACAAGCCGCTGCTGTTGCTGCTCCGGAACTTCCTCATCATCGAATTTACTGACGTTTATTATCGACGCTATTTTCTGCTCGCCAAGTTTGAGCAGATTGATAACGCTCCTGCCTTTACTTTGTCTTGACATACTCGGTATATCGTACACTTTGAGCCAATAACATCTGCCTCGATTTGTAAAGATAAGCAGGTAATCGTGTGTCGAGACAACGAAAAGGTGTTCGATAAAATCTCCTTCCTTTGTATCTGAGCCGATAATTCCCCTGCCTCCTCTTCCCTGTTTGCGGTAGGTGTCCACCGGCATACGTTTAACGTATCCGCCATGGCTTATCGTAACAATGACTTCCTCTTCAGCAATTATGTCCTCTATATTAAACTCCTGGACATTGGCGATTATTTTTGTTCGCCTTTTGTCACCATATTTCCCCTTAATTTCGTATATGTCTTCCCGAATAATATCCATAAGAACCTGCTCACTTGCCAGCACCGCTTCGTAACCCTGTATCTGCTCGGTCAGCTCTGCATACTCCCTGGCAAGCTTCTTCATCTCCAGGCCCGTCAACCTTTGAAGCTGCATCGTCAGAATTGCATCGGTCTGGGGACCTGTAAGAAAATGCTCGGTTTTACTTTTTTCCGCCACGAAAGCCTCGGGCAATATCTCCTTTAATGCCGCTGTAACACTTAATTTTAACGGCAGCTTCATCAGACTGAGCTTGGCAGTGGGTGTATCCGGCGATTTCTTTATCAAATCAATAATTTCGTCAATATCACTGACTGCTAAAATCAAGCCTTCAAGCACGTGAGCCCTGTTTCTGCATCTCTTGAGCAGGAATCTGCTTCGCCGGCGGATAACGTCTCTGCGATGGTCTATGAAGCAGCTGAGCATCTGCTTTATGTTCAGTGTCTCGGGTTTGTTATTAACCAGCGCAAGATTTGCAATAGCAAAGGTCGTCTGCAGAGGCGTGTAGCGGTACAGCTTATTTAATACAACTTCTGCTTCGGCATTTTTCTTCAGGTCAACTACAATACGAAGACCACGACGGTCTGATTCGTCCCTGACATCAGCAATCTCGGCAGTCTGCCCACTGCGGATACAATCTGCAATCTTTGAGACGATATTAGTCTTTACAACCATATAAGGAATCTCTGTGATAACAATCCTCGTTTTGCCCTTTTTGGTTGTTTCTACATCCGTTTTGCCTCTGACTGTCAGGTGTCCTCTGCCTGTGGTGTATGCATTGTGGATACCCTTTTGTCCGCAAATAAGTCCGCCTGTAGGAAAATCCGGCCCGGGCATACGTTTCATAATATCCTTAAAACCACAGTCGGGATCTTCTATCACCAGCAGCAAAGCTTCGCAAACCTCAGAAATATTATGTGGCGGGATATTAGTTGCCATTCCTACGGCAATACCGGCAGAACCATTTACCAGCAGATTCGGAAACTTTGCCGGCAGAACCGTCGGCTCGGTTCTTGTTTCATCGTAGTTTGGAACGAAATCAACGGTCTGGTACCGAATATCTTCGAGAATCTCCATTGCCGGTGCAGCCATTCGTGCCTCGGTATATCGCATAGCTGCAGGAGGATCGGCATCAATGCTTCCGAAATTGCCCTGCGGGTCAATTAGTGGATATCGCATATTCCAATGCTGTCCCATCCGCACGAGAGTTCCATAGGTTGCCTGGTCACCATGAGGATGGTAGTTGCCGCCTGTATCACCGACAATCTTGGCACATTTGCGGTGTTTGCTTCTGGGGCCAAGATTCAAATCGTGCATCGCAACTAAAATTCTCCTCTGCGACGGCTTCAAACCATCACGCACGTCCGGCAGGGCACGTGAGACTATTACGCTCATCGCATAGTTCAGATATGAATTCTTCAGCTCATCAAGAATCCGCATACTCTGCGAACGTTCCTGAGATTCACCAGCTTTTTTCATAAACTGCCAGTACCTTTTAATAAGAAATGCTCAAAACATATAACAAAATGAAAAAACGACCAAGAGTGTCATTGCGAGGAGCGTAAGCGACGAAGCAATCTCAAACACTCACAAGATTTATATTGCCGAGGCCCTTCGGGCCTCGCAATGACAGGCTTTTCTTAAGTTTTCAACAGAGCATTAGAACTTCTTAAGACTTAATCACCCATAGCTTATCCGCAAGTGCCCCAGAAGTCAAGAATTACTCCACAATCAAGTATGTGGTGTAATATCTACTCTTGATACTTATTGAACTTTATATGGTTATTTTCTCTCACCCATCAGTTCGGCAAGTTTCGGCTCCATCGCCTGAGCCCAGATCTCATAGCCTTTTTCCGTCAGGTGCAGGTAGTCCGGCATAATATCTCCGGAAATTGTCTTATCCGGCCCAAGAAAACTTTGACCTATATCAAGGTAATGTATCATTTTGCCGTCCGCGATTTTCGATGCAATATCGTTGGCCCTGGCAATTTTCTCTCGCTGCTCTGAAGGCCCTTGTCCACGAGGAAAGATGCCCAAAAGTAAAATCTCAACTTTCGGCAGCTCTTTGCGAACAAGTTTACAGATTGCAATGATACCATCGGCAATTTCTTCAGCGGTATTGTCATTGCCATTGGAATTGTTTGTGCCAATCATAATCACAGCAGCTTTTGGTGATATCCCATCTATATTCCCGTTCTGCAGTCTCCAGAGCACATGCTGAGTGCGGTCGCCGGCAAAGCCCAGATTCACAGCACTTCTGTGGTCATAATATTTCGCCCACACATCCTTGCCGTTGACCTCCCAGGCCTGGGTAATAGAGTCGCCTATAAAAATTAAATCTGCATTTGCTTTGCTCACACGCTCATTTACTAAGTTATGCCGAATCGTCCACCAATTGTGTCGGTATTCCGGCATAACGGCCGAGTGCTCTTTTTTACAGACTTCTGCAGCGGACCTGCAACTTTGCTTGTGCGAACAACCAATCGAACCAATCAATATACCAAGACATACACACAGGATACTCATCTTCATTTTTGCCACTCCTTTCCAAATACTTTTGAAATCTGTTTCTCTATTGCTGCGACAACAATCCAAAAATGCAGTTCTTTTTACCTTTTGCAAAGTCATTGCCGAAATAGTGTACTAATCAATTGCTTATATTGAGAAAAATCGGGAGCAATAATGTGCGCACCGGCTTTTATCAGCCGCTCACGCTTATGAATGTTTAAGCCATACCTTCTAACTTCATCGCTTGCAATCCCAATGGCAAGACCGTTATGCTTTCTGCACTGCTGAATTTCTACCGGACCATCGCCAATAACAGTAAGTTCCGCACCGGCAAGATTATTTTCCCTGATTATCTTTTCGATAACCATTTTCTTGGAGTATTTTGCGGGGTCGCCTAAAGCTCCATAAATCCTGCCTTCAAACAAATCAGCATACCCCAACGCCCCAGACTCGGCAACAACATCATCAACGTCCGTTCCGCTCGCCAAGTACAGCTTCACTTCTTTTTGTTTCAGCCTCCATAGAAAAGCAAGAGCTCCTTTGATTGTAAAGTTAGGAACATCAAGTTCATCTGCTCTGAGCTTTTTGATTCGCTTGTTGACCATCTCCAGCAGTGCTGCGTTATAGATTTGCTTATACCCGAACTTATCAAGAATTTCCTCTTCGGCAACAATCCCGAACTCCCTCACCATTTCGACCAGAGCTTCCATCTGAAGGATGGTTTGTATGCCGGTTGATTTGTCAACATAATCAAGAACGCGATTTTGAACCTTATGGTACAAAGTCTCATCAGCGGCATGATATTGTTCCCCCAGAATAGCTTTTATCATAACAGGGACCATAATCTGTTCCCATCCTTGCCGAAGAGTGCTGATAGTCCCGTCATGATCAAAAACAATGTGTTTTATAGAACCCGTAGGCACTGAAGTATAACATAATTCTATTTCCGAGCTATTAATGTAACGTGCCTGCCGTCTATCACAGGCAAGCTCCGGCTGATAAATATAATCTGCATCTTCAGCTACCTGGAGAATTTCCGAACCTGATGCCGTACCTGTTTGAAACAACTTCTGACCGGTAACAGCCGCGGCGAAATTTGCAAACTCCGCCGCATCTGCCGGGCAGATACCAGCTCCAAGACAAAGAGCCAGTGCGCTTGTAGTTGTGTCCCCGGCACCAACAGCATCGAGTTTCTTCAAAACCTGTATCCCGGGAATTTCATGAATACCTTTTTCGTCAACGGTTATTATGCCTCGCCAGCCGCGGGTTAAGAAGACCGGCTTGTGTGACCGACTATAAAGGTTCAGTGCGTATTGTCTTAAATCTTCTAATTTGAAAACTTCACCAATTTCAGCGTTTATCCCATTTAGGATGGCCGCCTCCAAATCATTAGTTCTTCGATAAACATTTGTAAACCTATGTCCGTAGTGTCTGGAATCGAGCAGAACCACCTTGTCGTTAAATTCCTTAAAAAGCTTATTTGTCTCTTCTATAAATGATTTGTTCGTTATACTCCCAGGAACCTGCTGATTAAAAATCAAAACATCCGAATGCTTTAAGGCGTTTCGAACGCCTTCAAGCAACAAATGGTCAGTCTCTTCGGACCTTTTATTAAAAAAACCAAAATCTATCCGAGGCCGCTCTCTGCCTTCGAAATAGGGTTTGCCGAACGTAACTGTATCGAAATCATTTTCCTGCTCGATAAGGCAATCTGTATCAACGCCGAGTGCGTGTAACTGTTTGGTCAGCTCTCTGCCGAAAATATCATTACCTGTAACACCAATCACTTTTATCCCGGCCGGCTCAAGTGCAGCCAAGTTGGATACAACATTCGACGCCCCCCCAAGCGAATAGTAGTGCTTTCTGACCGCCTGCGTACGCAGGCCCGTTTCAACAGATACCTCTGAACCGCGTGGATCTATGAACCAGTAGGCATCGATGCAGAAATCTCCGTAAACGGCGACTTTGACATCTTTGATACGTTCTAAAATATCCTCAACTTTGCCTCTTCCTTCAAACATCTGCCATAACTTTCTTAACTATCACTGTTTTACGCATAATAACACAAACTGGCTGAAATCTCTATGATTGCAAACGCATTTTTCGAATCTTCGCTGCCATTATTTTTTACCTTATATAATTTTTTCTGTAGTTTTGGTCAATAACTCTAAAAATATTGCTCTGCTGTTCGTACCCCTTGTTACCAAACGTGCTCGACACAGAAAAAGATGGCCTTATGCACACCTGCATAAGGCCATCTACAAAACGGCTGAATCACAGCTACATCTTCATGGGCTGGTAAATCTACCTCAACCTGCTCTACAATTTGTGCTTGATTTACCTCTCACTTCAAACACAAAAGTCCATCTGCCCTAACTTCAATCGGCAATAGATATACTTTTGGTGAACCTCTTCTCTTATCTCAAAGTTACTACCGTTTCCTCTCATTTACTAAATAGGCGTCCATTTCGTCCATAGGCCCGCCGTCACCTTCCGATGTAGGAGCAGTTTGGTTAAACTGTCTATCACAATCATCTGTCGGCATGGCAATCCAATATCTGTAGATGTGATCCTGATTAACACCAACAGCAGGAGTCTTTTCAAAGGTCACACTCTGGTTGTTAAAGAGAACATTCTGCCCTTCTCGACCGTGAGACGCTGAATTTTCCGTATTATCAGGGTCGTAAAGCGCCTTGTCTTTGCACTCTGCCGGGTCTTCTTCAGGAAGCCCTTCACTTGCGTTATAGGTCGGCTTTGCGTAGTTCACCTTTGTGTCAAGAAACGGATTCTTGTCCGCTACAATTGGACAGGACGAGTTGCTTGCGCTGGTGATAGCGAACGATTTTACACTTCCATCTACCGTATTGTCGTGAGAAAAGGGCATATGATAGGAATAACTGCAATATTTCCCAGGTTCTAAGTCAAAGTCCCAGCAGTCAGTGAGCAGACTTTCATCCGGCTTTATCATCTTAGAAGAGGTACGATGCTCAGCAGTAAGCTCAAATGGCACGGCGCCGTCACCTTTGCACACAAATTGTTTCGTAGGGACATCATAATATCGTACAAGCAGGTAAAAGGACGAACCTATGGTTGCTAGATCTTGGCCAAAAGCCTTCGTTTGATCTGGCTCATCAAATTTTCCTCTTAGAAAACGTGCATTTGTCCATTCACAGCCCGGATGTCCTCCCACAGGATATTTCTCGTCATTTTCGTTGGAATAAAGTGCTATTGTCCTTCCAATGCCTGAAATGTTCGCACCGCAAAGAATCCTGTAGCCCAGGGCCCTCACCTTGGCAAGTGCCGGCATTAAAATACCCATCAAAATCGCTATGATGGCTATTACGACCAACAACTCAACTAATGTAAATCCTCGCCTTTTCATTTTTTGTCTCCTTTTCCAGTTAAGAGATTCGCTTATCTGACCGCAGGGGCCACTCAACTGCATTACCCTATAAATGCAATTCCGTAATCTTCACAAACCAACCAACTTCCTCTTTGCGAATCTCAATTAAAATTATCTTTCCGCCCTGAAGCGGCCAGCTAAAAAACCCAAACATTTCCACAAAACCATAACGTTGCTAAAATCTTGTGATGCTGTATCGGACGTTTTCGCTAATTATAATAGCTTTCTATCAGCTTGAATCTTTGGGTGGGCAGGTTAAAGATATGAAAAAGGAAAATTATAATTGCTTTCTAATTATGATAACTATTATAACCTACCTACCTTCTAATATCTAATATAGCCTACAGGTTCGCTTCTGTCAAATAAATTTCGTCAAATTACTGAAATTTCTTGAGTTTTTCTAATTTTTTTCTAATATCCTAAGTTAACAACCCAGGAATTTTGTTTATGATTAACAAAACTGTCCCCCAAAGCATTAGAAAGCTTTTAGAAGAGCATAAACAAGGCCATTTGCTTACATTTTGGCATAGTATAAATCCTCTGCAAAAAGATGACCTGCTTGCACAAATCCAGCAGCTTGATTTTACCCAAATTAACAACTGGCTGGAGAAATTGGTAATTAACATCCCTTCTATTGACTTGCCGGTAAACCTCGCCCCGCCTCCTTTCTATCCCCCATCGCCTGTAAATAACCAGCAGAAGAATAAGTATGTACAGGCCCAAAAACTTGGCACTGAGTTGATCTCCACAGGAAAAGTGGCCGCCCTGGTGGTAGCCGGCGGCCAGGGCAGCCGCCTCGGATTCGATGGGCCCAAGGGAGATTTACCAATAAGCCCCGTTAAGGGAAAAACCCTTTTTCAGCTCTTTGCTGAAACAATAACAGCCGCATCAGAAAGATTTGGCACTATTTGCCCCTGGTATATTATGACCAGCCCTTTGAATTATCAGCAGACCATAGATATCTTTCGTTCACACAACTACTATGGCTTGGAAAAGGAAAATGTCTTTATCTTCCAGCAGGGTACATTACCGAATTTCAGCTTCGATGGTAAAATTTTACTTGCTGATAAATCCCACATAGCTTGCTCTCCCGATGGCCATGGCGGGATACTAAAAGCTCTTATCCGCAGCGGTGCCCTGGAAAACATAAAAAAACACGGCATTGAATATCTCAGCTACTTTCAGGTCGATAACCCTTTGGTGACTATTTTTGATCCATTGTTTATCGGCCTGCATGCCCTTGATGCCGCACAGATGTCCTCCAAGGCAGTGGCAAAAAAAGGCCCCGAAGAAAAAGTCGGAGTTTTCTGCCTGCTTGACGGAAAATTAACCGTTATTGAATACAGCGATTTACCACCTGAAAAAGCCCAGCAGCGAAAGGACAATGGTTCTTTAGTCTTCGAGCTTGGAAATATCGCAGTCCATATTATAAGTACCTGCTTTATCGAAAGACTCAGCGACCGGAAACTCTCACTGCCGATTCACAGGGCGGTTAAAAAGATTCCACACATCGACGAAAAGGGCAACCAAATCGAGCCGGATAAACCAAACGGCATAAAGCTCGAGAGCTTCATTTTCGATGCCCTGCCGATGGCCTCAAAGTCAATCATTCTCCAAACCACCCGCAAAGAGCAGTTCAGCCCCGTAAAAAATGCCGCAGGTACCGACAGCATTGACACTGCAAAACAGATGTTGACCGATAGAGCTGCCTGCTGGCTCGAATCCGCAGGTATCGCAGTTCCACGAAAACCTGATGGCTCCCCGGATTGCACAATCGAGATAGCGCCGGCCTTTGCACTGGAAAAGGACGATATAAAAGCAAAGTTAAGCCGGATACCAAAAATCAACCCCAACGACAAACTATACTTAGCCTGAACCGCCAATATTCGTTAAAAAGCCTCTTCAAAATAATCTCTGGGCATCTGTTTAGGTTGTTATCTCTTAACTCTTTGTTGTTGAATAGGCCACGTTGTGTTCTTATGAAATATTTTTTGGTACACAAAAAATTCTTGGTTAATAAAATATGTGAGATGAAAATTGTGTAATATTATATTCAGTAAATCTTGAAATCCGTCAGCCAGCCATCCCCCCAGTCTGCCCACTTCTGGTAAGTCGCATCGTAGTCCCCGCCATTGCCGGCCAGCGTCCAGGCATTTTCCGTATTAAACTGCGGACCCCATTTCAGTGTCCAGAGCTCCTTTAGACCTATCGGCCTGGCGGAGAAGTCCATAAAAACACCATTTACCTTGCCATTATGACGATTCAGACAAAATCGAGCCATATTACCACAACCGATGGGGTCATCAGGGAAATAACCATTATATTCTGGTGGATATAGACAATCCTCTTGACCATCGCCCTGCAGAAGCCAGCCGCTTAGGAAATAACAACCAAGCTGAACCGGTATATTCTCTGTACCTGCATGGTTGCAGTGGTTCCAGTTGGCTTTAGAACCGGTATTTGTAAGATGATCTTCTATCCCATAACTGCCGTAATAATATGCATCTTTAATCCCACCTCCCGGCCACCAGGGTCCTAACATTCCCCAGGCTGCAAATGGATTAAGAGCGCCAGTATCGTTACCGTTTTTGTCCCACCAGGGCGTAGATGCCTCCGGACAGCAGCGAATTTTATCATCCTTGTCATGATAATCTTGAAGGACATACACCCAACAATCCTTATCAACACCGCTAACTTTGCGCCCCTTATGGAAATAGCCGTTGTTATCAGCCGTATAAATTGACCATATAACCGCCCACTGGCGAAGGTTTGACAGACATAGCATCTCCTTGGCCTTTCTTCTGCCGTGTGCGCCAATCGCACC
>JAFGRL010000111.1 GCA_016935195.1 Sedimentisphaerales bacterium | reverse complement strand
GTCTAAAATATAAGCATTCCTTTTTGCTTATACTTCGGCAAAAAGACCTTTCGTTATCCATCATATTATTGGTAACATGGCACTAGATCACTGAGCGCATTGCAGCATGCATGAAGAGTCTCCAGACCCGTTAATCCGGCCAAGGGAATGAGATCAGTCACCTGAGTGTGACCCAACGATAGCCATTTGAGCCAGGTCATTCCGTCCAGACCTGAGATGTCGATGAGCGGATTGCTTTCGAGTCCCAGAGACTCCAGGTTCGTGAGTCCAGTTAAGGAACTTAGCACGACAATCTGATTGTTACTTAAGTCCAGATTGATGAGATTCGACAGCCCTGATAAAGGACTGGTTTCGATAATCTGGTTACTACTGAGATTCAACTCTGTCAGGTTCCCAAGACCCGATAACGAACCAACACTTACGATTTGATTCTCGTATAATTCCAGCCTGCTTAGACTGTTCAGATCCGTCAATTTAATCAGGTCACTTATTCCATTATGCCCTATGTACAGATTAGTTAGATTAATTGCATACTCCAGACCAGTCAGATCCACTATACCTCGATCCGTGGCATCGAGATTCATCAATGTAGCCATCTCTGCTTCGGTAGGATCTGTTGCTATGCCACCTAATGCTTCTTGAATGGCAGCTTTAAGACCGGGATCCGGGATAGTCACTGCCTGAGTCGGCACAGTTGACGCCATAAGCATCCCTACTGCCAAGATTACTATTACCTTCGCTGAGTTCATAATTTTGACCTCCAAAATGTGGTTAGAAAAACATTGTTTCGTATTTCATACTGGTTCAGGTTTAATATGAAATCATCCAATTAGGAACCAATGTGGGAATTCTGCATGCAAACTAACCTCTCCTTACGAAACCACTTTAACATGAACATCTTAGTTAACTCGGAATCAGATACATTAACAAAGCACTTTGTCGGCTTAGCCTCTATGATATGCGTCTATGCGTATAAATGAGACCAAGCAATAGTCCCTCTATTTGAAATAATGTCATTTCAACTTACTTTATCCTAACTCAAAACAAGTGCTTATGTCAAGATAAATCTTTAAAATATTGGATTCTATTATTAATAATTAGACTTTTATCGGTGTTTTTTAAGTTAATTCGCAGTGGAGACGAAAACGCCGTGTCACGGAAACCATTAAATTGACGATTTTCGATTGAATATTGATTATTGTCTTTTAACACGCAATACGCAGCACGCAGAACGAATAGTGGCCGCTGTCTCACGGAGATTTTTTGAGAATTTAACGAAATATGCCCGCTTTTTTCGATTTCCGGTCGTAGAATGTATAAAAACAGAATACAGGACACAGGATACAGAATACAGGAGGAACCATTTATGATTTACGATTTGCGATCCATTCGACTTTGCTCAGGACAAGTTTATGATTTTGTCTTTTTTTGGCGTTCATCAGCATTTATCCGCGGTTATTTATTTCTTCGTGGATTTTCGTGCTTTTCGTGGTTGAGGCTACTTGAAAAAACAAACCCAATTTGTAGATGAGCAAATCGGCGTAAATTCTTATTTGAAAGGAAATTATGACGGTATATACGATCTGGGGCAGCGTAAAAACAAAGCCAATTGTCTTGGGGAATAATTGATGTAAGTGCTTGTATAAAACAAAGATAAGAATAATTATGTGCTTTTTTGTGGCGAAAAAACAAAGCCAAACAAAGCCAATTTATATTGCACAGGTAAAGCCGTTCTGATAGTTTCTTGCTCATGAATAAAAAGATGAAAAACAATACTATTACGTCGCCGAAGGGCTTTTTGGCCGCTGGAGTGCGTTCCGGCATCAAAAAATCAGGCAGAAACGACCTCGGATTGCTCGTGTGCCCGGCCGGAGCAAGAGCGGCAGCGGTCTTTACGACCAACAAGATCGTCTCGGCTGCGGTCACCGTTTGTAAGCAGCATATTAAGAGCACAAGCATCTCGGCGGTCGTTGTGAATTCCGGCAACGCTAACGCCTGCACCGGCGAAAAAGGCATCAAAAATGCAATTGCTATGTGCAGCAAGACGGCTGAAGAGCTAAAAATCGACAATCGACAATCGACAATCGACAATCGAGAGGTCCTTGTCGCTTCGACCGGCATTATCGGTGAGCATTTGCCGATGCAAAACGTTCTCGGCGGCATAGAAAAAGCAGCGGCTGTGCTTTCGGATTCGCCGGAAGGGGGGCTGGATTTCGCAACAGCGATAATGACGACCGATACCCGACCGAAACAAGCCGTGCGCGAGTTCGATATTTTCGGCTGCAAGGTAACAATTGCCGGCACGGTCAAAGGGGCGGGAATGATTGCTCCGAATATGGCGACGACGCTTTGCTTTATTACGACCGATGCGGACATTAGCAAACCGATGTTAGGCAGTGCACTAAAGGCGGCCATCGGCGAATCGCTGAACAGGCTGACAGTCGATGTTCATCAGAGCACGAACGATACAGCGATAATTCTGGCTTCCGGCCTTGCCGGCAATCGACCGATTGTAAGCAAGTGCCCTCGATATAAAAAGTTCGAAAAGGCGCTGTGTGAATTGTGCGACGACCTGGCCCGGCAGATGGCGCTCGATGCCGAGGGAGCGACGCGGATGTTCAAGGTCGTGGTCAATGGCGCAGCGACAAAGGCCGATGCTGCAAAAGCGTGCCGGGCGATTGCCGATTATCCGTTGGTTAAATGCGCGATTCACGGCGGCGATCCGAACTGGGGCAGGATTATTTGTGCCGTAGGCTCGGTGGGCGTGAAATTGAATCCGGAGAAACTGTCGTGCAAGCTCGGGCAAATAACCGTTTTCAAGAACGGCAGGCCGGCGAAGTTCGACCGGGCCAGGGCGAGCAAAGTCATCTCGCAGACCGAGCACACGATAACGGTGGACCTGGGGGCGGGCAAGGCAAGCGATTTTTGCTACGGCTGCGATTTGAGCGCGGGATACGTTAGCATTAACGCCGACTATCACACGTGACATAATTCGTGCTGCGTACAGCGTGCTGAGTTCTGCGTTCTTTTAAACCTTTGCACACTTTCCGCAGAATGAAGTATTATTGTTGTAATATCGGTAAGCTTTGTTTATAATGCGCGATGTTGCTAAAAATATGCTCTTTGATAAACGATAGAGCGGCAACAACCGGCGATGCCGGATTTATCGGGGTGTAGCTCAGCTTGGCTAGAGCGCCTGCTTTGGGAGCAGGAGGCCGTAGGTTCGAATCCTATCACCCCGATTTCCTCAAGCCACTGACATCAAAAGGTTTGTGATAAATCATTCCTGTGTCATTCATCTCGGCAAATTCTGTGTTACACTTTTGACTACACTTTTGGAAACATTTTGGAGGTAAGAATTATGTCGAGAAGTAGACCAGCATCAAATCCGATTTCGTATCACAAGCATACAAAACAATATTATGTAACAAGAAGACAAAAAAGAATCTATCTCGGTACTGACAAAGAAGAAGCACTCAAAAAGTACTATAGATTAGAACTTAGCTTGGAAGCTGCTTTTCAAGAACCGACACCACCAATGGATATTACAATAAAGGAACTGGCTAATCGGTTTCTAATGACACAGCAGGCAAATTGGAGGAATCCTAAAACAACGCTTAAATGCTACAAAGATTGGCTTGGGCGTTTCATAAAGGATCATCCGCACTTAAAAATTACTGACTTTACGGTTGAAAAATTCGCTGCTTGGAAGCTTTCCTTGAAGGAACGCGGCTATTCTCCCGAGTCAATAAATCATTATCTTGGAGCAGTGCGTACGATGTTTACGTTCGCTGAGGATACGGATATTATAGAAAAAGCTCCAAAATTGAAGCGGGTAAAAAATGAGACAAAGGTAAAAGCAGGCCCGATTGAAAAACCACTGTATACATTGGATGAGCTTAATAAACTACTGAAAAAGGCGGATCTACAAATGAAAACAATGATTATGCTTGCTCTTAACTGTGGTTTCGGACCCAAAGATATTCGAGATTTGACATGGGACCACATTGATGGTGAAAGAGTAACGTTGCCAAGGAGCAAGACAGGAGTCTGCCAGACTTATTTACTTTGGTTGGAAACTCGTACACTATTGGATGAAATTCGGCAGCAAAGAGCCGCGATCATTTTGAGAATGATTAACCGCAGAGGCCAATCTTATGATAACGGCCGTGTTTTCATAACAAGATTCTGGAAATGTTGGGGTAAAGATGCGATTGCTGGACAGTTTCGCAAATTATGCAAGCAAGCACAGATTCCATGTTATGGTTTCTATCGCCTTCGCCACTGTGCCTCAACAGCGATGTCTCTCGTAGCTACTCCTCATGTCCATAGAAAGTTTATGAGGCATAGTCAATTGCAGCAGCAAGTTACATATACACATATACCTGATGCTGAAGTGGACAAGGCGGTTATAAAAGCAAAAGAAAAATTGTTTGGTAAAGGTCAAGCTACTTTAAATGAGGAAAGAAATCAGGAACAGGAGCATGTTGCTTGAATTTCTTCTTGGGCATTGTGGAATCAGATTTACATCTACGACTCAAGAAATCTTCTAATGCATGCCGCCGAATTCGATAGAGCGGTCTCTTTGTGCCCGCCCCAACATTAATCGCTGATAATCTACCGCGACGTATTAGATTACGAATCTGTTCAGGTGTTACAGCCAAATAGTCTGCGGCCTGACCGGGCGTCAGCAGTTTCTCTCCCGTGAAATTAGCTTTTGATTGTTGATTATTCATCTGAATTAAGTATCCGGTTTTGGCTAATACCTGCGTTTGATTATCTTGCCATTGGCCAAATCACTTCCTTAGATGGGCAATTATTGTATTAACTTTATGGTTTCCCGATTTTATTATTTTTCAAAAAAGTTAAGAGTTTTATTCGTTCCACATCGTAGGAAAACGAGTCAAATACATCGAAGCCTTTACCTGACACTGCCCAAGTTTTGCACAGTAAAAGCCATTGTTTCTTATGGTCTTGCAGTTTGCCGGGCTATATCCCCTGCACTGTACTCTTTCAATTAGCCTCTGCGTCTGCTGATAGTCGTAACGAAACATGTCCAAGCGTGAGATTTCATGGATGAGTTTAGGGCCACCTTCAAGATTAGCCAGATTGGTGATCATGGCAAACCATTGTGGCTCAGATACATCAATAGGTTTTTTCCTGCACCATTTTATGAATTCACAGCTCTCTATCTTAGTCAGGTCGCATCGGTTTTTATCAGGTTGCGGTGTTATGCCCCTATTGGGAACGGCAATTTCAGTGTTAAGAATCATGTGGTGCAATGCCATGGACCTTGCAGATATTGGTTCTGTAATGAAATGTGCCCTGCGATGAGGCCTATCCTTTGAAGGTTGTCCTTTGCCATTGACGGTTCCCATAAGCCGCATAACTCGGCTGAGGTTATAGACCGGATCAATCTTGATTCCACTAACTTGGCGAGCTATTTTTTCAGCAATCTGATGGCAGAATTGTCTGAATTTCTCAGCAACCTCATCGCCATCAACCGGTATGGGGACTATAGGCGCCAGTACATAATGGCCGTTTCCGCTGCAGCAGATAGTTGAACTCAAAGCCAGACCGTTTTCCCGACTAAGCAGGATTGCTGCTTGTAAGCTCTGTTGAAGTTCCTCTTCAGTTGCCGGACAGCCCTTCATTCGCTCAGTGGACACAACATCTATGTCGAAGAAACAGGCTGTTATGAATTCGATATCCCGGTCACAGCCACAATTGGTCTGAGGATTTGAAACAGCTGGTTTCCAACAATTTGGTGCTTTGTCGAAAAGGTCCATTAAGCGGGGCTGAACGCCAATATAAATCCCTGGAACCTCTCTGTCCAGTTCTGTGGTGAGCCTTACGATATCATCTTCGTTGTCTGCATATGCTACCATAGGCCTTGGCTCAAAGGTTCTGAGTTCGGTTACACCATACTGCGAATGTCCCAGCAATTGTACATGCTGACAAATCTCAATCTTTGAATCAGTTGTAGTATTTTTTAACCGCATTTGTTGTGTCCGCAGTTAATACAAATTTTACATTGCGATTCTCTTCGCATAGGATAACCGCATTCTGGACATTTATTGCTCAGTGAGATTATTGCAACTTCATTCTTCTCCCCCAGCGATTCCTCAATGGCCCTACCGATAGCATCCGGGCATGAAAGTACTGTAATTTCTTTGTTTTCCTTCTGGCGGGTGATTGTTGATAGACAGCGTATACCTTTTAGTTGCTCAATTAAAACCTCGGGATCCACGCCACTTCTAAGTGCAACAGAGACAACCCGACAGGTAGCCTCAGACTGTGCAGGACATCCTCCAGCTTTACCAAGATTAGCAAATACTTCGCACAGACCAATATCATCTTTATTTACATCAACAAAAAGGGTTCCGCAGCCCATACGGAACTTAATTGTCTGACCTTTTGTTTTGCGAGGCCTTGACCTTGGTTCGATTTTTTGTAAGTCAGGCACTTTTTTTCGTGCAGCAGTGATAACCTGATTTTCACGAGAGCTATCTCTATAAACTGTCGTGCCTTTGCACCCAAGTTTATGAGCGAGACGAAATACCGTATCGACATCTTCGATAGTTGCATCCGCTGGAAGGTTGACGGTTTTAGATACGGCGTTATCTGTGTATTTCTGGAAGGCTGCTTGAGTTCTGACGTGAAAAGCTGGTGCGACCTCATGTGCAGTGACCAAAACATTGGAAAGTTTTTGTGGGATTTCAGGAATATCTTTAGGCGCAACACCCTGGCACAGTAAATCACTTACCTCTTTAGATAACCAGCCTTGTTGAGTGCCTAATTCTTCGACGAGAGGATTTATTTCGATGAACTTCTCACCATCCAGTGCTTCACGCTCTGATACTATACTAAAAACAGGCTCAATACCTCCATTGCAGCCTGCGATAAGGCTTATTGTGCCGGTTGGTGCTATTGTCGTGACAGCAGCATTTCGCATTTTCCGATTGATTTTTGTATTCCAAATGCTGTCTTTCCAATTAGGGAAACAACCTTTTTCTTTTGCGAGCTCTTCACTGGTTTTATGGGCATGTTCTTGAATAAAAGACACCAGCTTCTCTGCAAACT
>JAFGRL010000110.1 GCA_016935195.1 Sedimentisphaerales bacterium | reverse complement strand
TTTTATTGATTACTGTGCCCGTGATATTATTATTCTCTGTGATTCAGTTAAGCTGGGCATCAAATATATGGATTTGGCTTTCATCTGTAGTCCTTCGAATCATCGGTCCAGTTTTTTTAGGGCTTTTGCTTTTGGTGCTCGGACAGTTTCTTCGATATGAGATTGGATTAGAAAAGCAAACAGGCTGGTTCCTGAGAAAGGGAGTTGTCATCCTGAGAATTTATGCAGCGGTAATTATAGGTTTTGTAATTCTTCAACTTGCCGGGGCAATTTTTGCTATCCCGCAGATGAGCAAACGGTCTTTATACTTAGCAAGCCTTTACCTAAATTTGGTTGTACTCGGTGTGGTAAAGGTGTTACTACTTTGGGCAGCAGCATCAATGCTGAAAATAATGATGAGCGGAACGCGTGAGAATACTCAGCCTAATGTATAAATCAACAGTAATCACGACAGGCTCTTCGAGGTTTAGTTTGCGTTTTCGTTCGAGTTTGAAATGTTTCGAGTCGTAGAGGAGGGGGCCTTCTTTGTTTATGTCGGTGAAAAGCTGGATAGAAGGAAACCCCACAATGATGCCGTAGTCTCCAGAAAGTACATATAAAAAATTGCTTATTTTGAAATTTTTGCTTGACAAGTGAAACTAATGTTACTTAACTGCAAGCAGAATCCCTAAATCACAGGAGGGTATAAAAAGGCTTTCAGGTAGGAGACTGAGACAGATTAAGGAGGGAACAATGTTGTTTTCCGGAATGGCCGGCCTTAGCGAAAAACTGCCTAAAAGAAACGCTTTTCTTTATCATCTTCAAAGAAACTCACAATCTGTTTCATAGCGCTGAAAAAACGTGAACGGATCATTCTAACAAAACATTTTTTTAAGGAGTGGGAAGATGAGCAGAAAAACACCTACATTAACATTTTTTTGTATTGCAGTTTATGTCCTGTCGATATCGCTGGCCCCCAAATCGGTTTGTGCTGATACCTATCAGTACACTTTGCAGGCTGGCGGCTATAAAATCCTTGACGCCGACAATGATTATCAGCAGATAGAGATGGAAGGCTTTGGCCAGCTTCTAACAGCCGGAAAGCCAAAGCTGCCTTCAAAGATATTCTCCATTGCCGTCCCCCCGGCAGCACAAGTTACCTCCGTTGTTGTTCAAGCCGAGCAATGGATTGAACTCGAGGGAACTTATAATATCCTGCCTGCACAGGTACCAATGCCTGGAAACGGCAACACAAGAAAAATTCAAAAGGCAAACGAGATTTACCAGGAAAACTATGATCTCGTCTATTCTAAGGATGAGCCTTATCCGGCCTCTACCGGCAAACTCATAAACCAGGGCGGCTACCGAAAATACAACGTTGTAGATGTCAGATTCACACCTTTTGAGTATTATCCCCAATCAGGCTCACTATTTTTCTGCCCTACTGCGGTTGTAACAATTACCTATACGCCTGCTGCGCTGCCCGATTTGGGTATGGGCGCCGAGGCTGGAAGTATCCCGGAAGTTGAAGAAACCGCCCAGCAGCTCTTAATAAATTACGATGATGCCCAGCAGTGGTATGCAGCTCCAAAAGGCCCGGCACCAGGCTCACTAGGAGTCTATGAGTTTGTCATTATCACAACCGAAGATCTGGAAGATTCCGTCTGGCCCATAAAAAACTGGGAAATCTGCAAAGGCAGAGGTGTCTATGTTGCCACGGTGGAATGGATTGACACTACCTACACAGGCGCCGACCTCGCAGCCAAAATGCGAAAGTTCCTCCGCCTTAATTACTCAGGATGGAACACCCTAAAAGTTTTGCTTGTCGGTGATATAGATGAAGTCCCAATGCGATACTGCTACACACAGGACCCATGGGATACCTGGGGATACTTTCCTACCGACTATTATTATGGCGAATTGTCGCTGGATGACAGTGCCTCCTGGGATGACGACGGTGACGGCAAATATGGTGAAGAAGGCCAGGACAGCGTTGATTTTCTCAACGAAGTTGACGTCGGCCGAATCCCATGGAGCGACCCGACTATTGTCGAAAGTATATGTATGAGTATGGCTGAATACGAATATTCGGCAGATATGACCTACAAAAACAATGTTCTTCTGCCAGAAGCATTCTGGGACTCCAGCACCGATAATGCTCTGCTGGCCAATATGATGATAAATGACTTCTTCAGTGGCGCCGGCTGGACAAGAACCAGAATGTATGAATATGGCCCAACCTGGTACACAACCTTCGCTCGGGATGTTACCCTTACTCACACCAATATGGTCAATTATTGGTCTGCCAACCACTATAGTTACGTCTGCTGGAGCGGCCACGGCGCCAACAGCGGCTCCAGCGTCATCTACAATGCAAAGACCGGCAATTCACTTATCTACATAGACGATGGTGACAACACCTCACTTGACGAAAATCATCCCTCCGTGGTCTATGCGAATTCCTGCAGTACATCCAGGCCGGAAAACTTAAACAACCTCGGAAGACAATTGCTAAGACAAGGTTCGGTAGGTTATGTCGGCTCTACCAGGACTATGGCCTACTGGGTAGGATGGAATGAGCTAAGCGACGGCTGGGGAAACACACTTGCCTATTGGTTCTCACAGAAAATACACTCCGGTTCAAACACTGCCGGCTGGTCCCACCAAAAGGCCCTGCGTAAAATGTACACGGATTATAGCTGGGATGATGAATGGTCCTCTATGTTCGAGTATGTTCTTTACGGCAACCCCGACCTCTGGATTAAAAACAGGCCTACCTCACTTCCAAATCTGACCGACACAACCCCAACCGGCTGGGACTATACCATCGTCCCCAGAAGTTTAAATAATGCCACACTTACCTGGTGCCCTATCACGGCAACTTTACCAGGAAACACAAATAATACCTATTATAACTGGGCTTTGATTAATAATGGCTCGAACAATTCACCGATTCAGTTTACCGGCATCTACATCGATGATTATCATCTTTGCGACAGCCCGTCTGCACCACCCGCAGGATTCCAACAAAAGGACATAAATTTCAAAAGCTCAAAAACTGTCACCGGCGGAAGACACACTATGTACTATAACATCGATTCTTACGAGAATGTCTGGGAAACTAATGAAAGCGACAATTGCTGGGGCCATCAATTTGTCTGGAGCCCGTACGCATTGTCCAATAACTCACCCAGAACACGCTCCGCTCCGCCTGACGAGGATGCCTGGGGATGTGCTCCTGCGCCTCACTATTACAACAATGAGGGCTTCTCCTTCGTCCTGCAGAATGCCCACCCCAACGACTGGTGGTCCGCTGTCGGAATCCTGCCGGCCACTTCCAGCACCGACTACGACATGAGGCTCTGGAATATCGGAGATTATACCGGCAGCGAAGGTGGCTTCGGAGCAGGCTACCTCGAATGGGCAGCCACAGCAGGAGATGACACAGACTTTGTCCTTCTTAACAATAACATAGGCTATGCCCCTGCCGGTACTTATTACGTCGGCGTCATTAATGATAACGACGATACCGCCAACTATCGCATCGAAGAAGATACCAGCGAAAAGATAGATATCGGAACAAATGGGCCTTTCTACAGAAGTTACACAAATGTTCTTGATGTCTTCGAAAACCGCTGGTCGCTCGCAACAGGAAATTATGGGTTCAAACTTGAGCAGGTCTATGGGAATTGCGATCTTGCCATGGCAATATATGACAAGGCGACAGTTCACTGTCAGAAAAATGAGAACATGGCCTCGTCTAACACCACCGGCGATGGAGGAGATGAATTCTTCACCGTTAATATCCCCAATTCCGGCTGGTACGGCCTGGTCGTATGGAAGGTAGATTCCAGCGATTACACAAAAGACACCGGCTATAAAATCAAGTTCGGTCCTTGCGCAGACCCCACCAACCCTGCAGGTCCAGACCCCTTCGACGGTGACACAGGTGTCTCTGTGAACACCGACCTGGATTGGTCCGATTGTACCGACACCGACCATTATGAGGTCTGGCTTAGAGAGCAGGGCGGAAGCTGGATGCTTTTAGGTTTTCCTGAAGAAAGTTACTGGGACCCCGACCCATTCGAGTACAATACCACTTACGAGTGGACAATAAAGGCCGTAAACATCTGCGGCAACTACGCCTGGGGCCCTTACTGGGACTTCACAACCGGCCAGGAGCCTTCGATTACCGTTACTACACCTAACGGCGGAGAAACCTGGTACGTCGGTAAATCTTATTCTATTCGCTGGACCTCCCAGGGTGTAACAGGAAACGTCAGTATAAAAGTCAGCAGAGACGGTGGAGTAACCTGGTCCACAATCACAAGCAGTACAGCAGACGACGGCTTGTATAGCTGGACTGTTACCTCTCCGACATCAACCACATGCAGGATAAAGGTTACGTCATTGACCTATCCTGCAGCTACCGATACCAGCAACAGGTACTTTACGATTGCCCAACCCTATATAACCGTACTATGTCCCGACGGCGGCGAGATTTGGTACACCGGTGATACCAATAACATAACATGGACATCCGGCGGCGCTGACAAATACCTTGCTATCGGCATTAGCAGAGACAACGGCTCTAAGTGGGAGACCATAACCAGCAGCACACTAAACGACGGCCTATATAGCTGGAAGGTAACCGGCCCGCCGTCAAAACAGTGCCTCGTCCGGGTCATCGATTCCACAGTTTATGACGACAGTGATTACAACTTCGCCATCTTTGAACGCTCCATTACCGTCAAATCTCCCAACGGTGGAGAACTGTGGTACGTTGGCCGAAGCGAAAACATCAGTTGGAGCTCATCAAGTATAACCGGCAACGTCAAAATCGAAATCAGCGATGATAATGGCTCGAACTGGTACACAATCACCGCCAGTACCACAAACGATGGCTCGTACTACTGGACCGTCTCAGATGAGTATATCTCGGGAGACTGCCTCATCAGGGTTACATCTATTGATTTCCCAGCCGTCTCAGATACCAGCAACAATGTCTTCGCATTGACCTACAGGTCCGACCTCAACCTCGACTGGGTTGTGGATTGGTTGGACCTGCGTATAATTCGTCAGCAGTGGCAGCAGTCCGGTGATCCGCTCGATTGCCCATACTATGCCGATATCAGCGAGGACGATTGCCTCGTGAACTTCATTGATTTTGCTCTGTTTGTCTCCGAATATACACAATATATGCAATAAGGCTGAACCTAAGATAAGTGTCAAAGCATATAAGCAAAAGGCCGCGGCCATTTTTGGCCGCGGCCTTTTCGGTTGCTCTTACCTGCTGCTTCAAGTGTCATTACACAACAAAAAAAACTTGATATGCTCCGGAAGATTTAGTATTTTCTCACAATGCAAATTTGCAATTTGTGAATTTTACTTTCTTTGTCGCTGTTACTATCGAAAACACAAAGAAAATAGAAAGTTTATAGTATCCAAATGACAAAATCTCATCTTGTCGTGCTGAAAAAATCATATCTTGAGGCAATTCTTGCCGGCCGAAAGACTATAGAGTCACGCTTTACAAAGAATAGATGCCAGCCCTTCGGCCAGGTCGCACAAGGTGATAAACTATTCCTGAAGATAAGCAGCGGCCCGGTCTGCGCCACCGCTGCCGTATCAAATGTACGCAGCTTTGATGACATAACGGCAGAAAAGCTGAATTCAATCAGAAAACAATATAACTTTCATATCTGCGGCTCGGATACCTACTGGCAAAGTAAGGCCGATTGCAGGTATGGTCTTTTGCTCTGGCTTACAGATGTAAAGACCATAAAGCCAGTACGTATTAACAAAAAAGATTGGCGTGGCTGGGTAGTGCTCTCTGAAAAAGAAAATTTTGGCCTTGACCGATAATGTTGTCAATGCCAACTCTTGGGGTGGTAGATATATTTCGGCTCTATCTCAAATTTGAGGCACAGCCCTTCGATCAGTGCCTGGGTCCTTCTTATCTGAAGGTCGGTTGGAGGTGCTTGTTTCTCATCTGCAACGATACAGATGCGAATTGTCTCTCCCGAGCCGTACCAGCTCTGGTTAGGTATTGTTGACCATTGTCTCTGCCATCTTTCGGTCGGCTGGATTTGGCCGTCTGAACCACCAAGTCCGTTGCATATAACAAAATGGCAGTCGATATCTTCAGGACCGGCCAGTCCGCTTAGCGAAGCAAGTTGTTCGATATTACCGGCCCTGGTGCTGCTGTAGTATATCTCGACACAATTCCATCGGCCTTGGGCCTGAGCACACCGACTGCGCACAGCTTCTTCGACAGGATTAAGACGGTAATAACTTGATAGGCAAAAAGGGCCCGCCTTGGGCGGGTGGTTACCCAAGGCCATTAACACTATTGCACCGGTCGTCATTGATGCAAGCAGAGCTGCTAATACTTTCGCCGCCCGTGGCTCTCTTGGCATTGCTTCGTCCTTGAAAGGTACCTAAAGAATCGATGAAAGGCTGTCCCGGCAATCAGGTACAGCTACTTTATACAATAACCATCGGCACCTGCCAACACATTGCTGCAGATTTTGCGAAAAATTTTTAATCGCGCGCACAATCTGCCATCTTTCGAAAAGTTGTATCAAAAAAATCCCTTCTCTCGAACGTTCGAGTATAGCCCATCAGGCAAATAAACTTCTGTCCCATAACTAATCAGCGTTGTTGAAGGGATTTGAGCCAGTTTGTCCAGGCATCTCTATAACCCCTGCCTGAAACCAAAAAGCCGTCGTTGTGGCCGCCAAAGATTTCCACAAATTCCTTTGGCTCATTCGCGGCTTCATAAAGCTGGCGCCCAAACTCAAAAGGAACAAGTTCATCTTCGCCGCTGTGAATCACCATCACCGGGCAGCGAACGTCTTTTAGATACTCAACCGTATCGTATCTATATTTTGCAAACCACCCCACAGGCAGGTATGGATAATACTTTTTACCCATATCAATGTATGATGTAAACGTGCTCTCCAAAACCAGGCCAGCGGCCTTGACATTTGCAGCTAATTGAGCAGCGATACTGCCGCCCAAAGACCTGCCAAAGATAATAATGCCATCAGCGGATATGTTTTTTGCCTCAGTTAGCCATTTATATGCAGCCATTGCATCTAAATATGTCCCCTGTTCAGTTGGCCTGCCCTGGCTTTGACCGTAGCCGCGGTAGTCAAAGATAAAACAGTTAGCACCCAGATTATTAAAGATGCTGACGCTGTCCAGACGGTGCATAATATTGCCGCCGTTGCCGTGACAAAACAGTACTGTCAGCCGTGTATCTGCTGCAGGGATATACCAGCCGCTCAATTGCATACCATCTTCGCTTTCAAAGTTAACGTTTTCAAAGTCAAGGCCGAGCTCGGCAGGTGTGCAAGTAATCTCGTGCGCAGGCTGATACAGCAGCATTGGCTGTGCGAAATACATTGCCAGGCCAAAAACCACATAGACTATAAGTACCGTTACCGCAATTGACGTAACAACTGACAGCATTCGCTCGCTTTTCAATTTTGACTCGATAACCTCAATACCATTTGACCTAAAAAATTTTAACAATCTTTACGCACCTAAATACAACCAAGGTTTCTCAACAGTGTTTTGATTTGCTCAAAAACTTTAAAGAAGCTAAAATCTGCGTATGATTAAAAGAAAAAAAACCAATATCGTCAAGGCTGGTTCGGTGAAAATCGGCTCGCGCTATCCGATTGCCATTCAATCGATGACCAAGGTACCAACCCAGGATGTGGCACGATGCGTAAGACAGATTAATCAACTTGTCAATGCTGGTTGCAGGTTAGTAAGACTTGCCGTTCCTACTGGCGCCGACACCGCTGCTTTTGCGAAGATTGTACGAAAGGTAGCTGTTCCATTAATTGCTGATATCCATTTCTCTGCAAATCGAGCAATAGAGGCAATCGAAGCAGGAGCCGCCAAAATCCGCCTCAACCCCGGCAATATAAAAAACAAAAGCGACATCTACCGAATTATCGATGCAGCAAAGATGCACAAAGTTGCTCTTCGAATCGGCGTCAATGAGGCAAGTATTCGAGACTTGAAAAAGCCGGACATCCCTGCCGGCAAACGAGTGGCTCTTATGCTCAGTGAAATGAAAAAATACGTTCGGCTCTTCGAAGGTAAAAACTTCAACCAACTGGTCCTCAGCGCAAAAAGCAGCGATACTACTCGAACTATTCGAATCAACCGCCTCATAGCCGAAAAATTCAATTATCCGATTCACCTGGGACTGACCCACGCAGGCCTTGCTAAAGATGCAGCAATACCCTCGGCAGTAAGTATAGGGACTTTACTTGCCGAAGGTATCGGCGACACTATCAGGATAAGCGCTGCCGGCAGCCCACTTAAGGAAGTTGAAATTGCTAAAAAGATATTAGTTGCCCTTGGTCTGCACGAGCGTTCGAGGCCGCAATTAATAGTTTGCCCCACTTGTGCCCGCGCCGCCGGCGATGTGATAAAGCTTGCGCGTCAGGTTGACAAAGCACTTACGGGGATAGACAAACCTTTGCGAATTGCAGTTATGGGCTGTATAGTCAATGGCCCCGGCGAAGCCGCCGACGCCGATTTGGCCGTGTGTGCTGCAAAAAACAAGGCCTACATCTACCGCAACGGCCGAAAAATCGCGATAGTTCCCGAAAGGAAAATCATCCCTGAATTGCTAAAACAATTAAAAATGAGTTAAAAGAGCTAATCTGATAGTTTATCCCGTTCCAGTGGCAATAATTGTAAACAATTATTCGTGCCTTAAAGCGACTATTGGATCTACCTTCGCAGCTCTTGCGGCGGGGTACAGTCCAAAAACAATGCCGACACCAACACTGATAAAAAATGGAAGCAATATGCTTTCTGCTGTTATAACGGTCGGCATTTCGGCAAAATAAGTAATGATGCATGGGATGGCAATTCCCAAGGCAAGGCCAACTATGCCGCCAAGAGTCGAAAGCACAACGGTCTCAATTAGAAACTGAATTATAATCTGCTTTCTTTTGGCGCCTATAGCTCTGCGAATACCTATTTCACGTGTGCGCTCTGTTACTGAAGCCAGCATAATATTCATAATACCTATACCGCCGACCAAAAGACTTATACTCGCGATGGAGCCAAGCACGATATTGAAAGTTCTTTTAGTTGCTTCTGCCTGTTTCAATAACGCAAGCGGTACACTAACCTCATAATCTTTTTTCTCGTGAAAGCTTTGTAACATACGTTCAATTCCTGCTGCCGTTGACTCAACATTTTCTGTTTTATCGACTTGTACAATAATCTGGTGTAATTCTACTAATTCTCTTGTTCTGCTGCCGGCGGTTCTCTTTGAAAATATATCTCCGTAGTATTGACGTACCGTGCTTAGTGGAATATATGCATCAATCTGCTGGTCTGGTATCTGGATGTTTCCGGCCTGTCCGGATTCACTTTTAATTATTCCAATAACCTCAAAATAGTCCCCACCAATCTTAATTGTCTGGCCAATTGTATTTTTGGTGGCCAGAAGTTTTCTTGCCCCATATTCGGTAAGTACGGTTACTGCAGAAGATTCCAAATCTTCTTTTTTATTGTAAACTCTTCCCGCAAGAATCTGCCTTGGCACTAATTCAAACCATTCCTGGGTAGTACCTACTATTCGCAGTTCCAAAACATTTGAGCCAAGACGTGATTCTTTACGTATCAATTTAGCCGGTGCCGCTTTTCGAATATCTTTGAAGCTTTCGCTTATTCTCTCGTGATCAAGATATGTCAATCCATAGATGCTCATATGAGAACTCTCTGTACTGCTGGATTCTTCCTCAATAGATTTAACAGAACTGACGATTATATTATTACTGCCGAGTTTCTGGATTTGATTCAGTGCTTCTTTACTGGCACCTTCTCCAACTGCTAACATAGCCACAACACTTCCTACTCCGAAAACGACCCCAAGCATTGTTAAAAACGAACGTAGCTTGTGTAGAAGAAGATTCTCGATACCAAGCCATATATTTCTGATAAACCTTGATTGTTTCATTATCAGTTATCTTCTATGCTGTCAATAACACCATCTTTCATATGTAGCTGGTTTTTAGCATAAGCTGCAATATTAGGTTCGTGGGTAACCATAATAATAGTTTTACCTTCGGCGTTTAATTCAGCAAGCAAATCCATGATCTGTTCACCTGTGGAACTGTCCAGGTTACCCGTAGGCTCATCGGCTAGGATAATATGAGAGTCTCCAGCCAGAGCACGTGCGATAGCAACCCTCTGCATCTGGCCTCCTGATAATTCTGCTGGGCGATGATTAAGCCGGTCGCCAAGTCCTATCTTTAAAGCCACTTCTCTTGCTTGCTTACTGCTCTGGTCAGCATCCAAACCAAGATAATACAAAGGCAATTCAATATTCCTTTGTACCGTTAATTGAGGAATCAGATTAAAGCTTTGAAAAACAAATCCAACGTATCTTAGACGAATATCACTCAATGAATCATCGCTTAGAACACTTACATCCCGGTCTTCAAGAAGATATTGTCCTGATGTAGGACGATCGAGGCAGCCGAGTATGTTCATCATAGTACTTTTTCCGGAACCGCTGGGACCCATGATAGCCCAGAAGCTGCCCTTTTCAAAAGACACACTTACACCATTGAGGGCTTTAACCTGCTCGCTGCCCATCTCATATATCTTGTGAATATCATCAAATCTTACAAGACTCATATCTTCACTTTGCCCTATCCTGCCGCTCTTTACGGATTTTTTCTCTTTCTTCCGGTGACATTTGTTCAAATCGTTTTCTCATCTCTTCTCGTTTTTCAGGGTAAAGGTTTTCAAACCTTCTCTTGCGTTCTTTGCTATCTTCGGGTTTGTCAGACGGCTTATCAGTTTCTTTTATATTGTTAAGACGTTCCGATATTTTCTGTTGCAGTTCTTCGGCGGAAGGCGGTTCATTTAGATTATTATGATTTTCGGAGCTTAGCGCTGCTGATTTCAATGGCGGATTCAATAAAACGACATCTCCTTCATCCAGACCATCGAGAATATGAATCATTTTGTTATTGTCGAGTCCTGTTTTTACCTTTCTGGGCTCGGAAGAATCACCGGCCTGCACAAAAACAGTAGGCTCTTTTCCAACACGTATAACTGCCTGCATCGGAACGTAAATAGCATCCTTGTATTGCTGAATAATAATCTCAGCTTGACAACTCATTCCGGTTCTCAGGATTTCATTATTTCCATCGATATAGATTTCTGAATTGTAAACTTTAAGATCCGGGTTCATCCACATGCTTTGTGCGTCAGGCAAGGGGGCAATCTGTTCTACCGTGCCATAGAAAGTATTCCCTAACAAAGCGTCCACGGTAATAATTGCCGGCAGTCCGATTTGTGTCTTTTCCAGGTTGGACTCGTGAATTGTGATTTCCGCTTTGGATAAATTACCAATAGGAAGATATATAAGCTCTTCTCGCTCACGAACTTCTCGTCCTTCATCCAAGGGTTCCACGCTGCTGCGAAATCCCCCCCTTCTTGCACTGGTGGCATAGATAGCCAGACCGTCAGCGGGAGCATAGATTTTTGTCTTTTTGATCTGGTCTTCTATTTTTTGCAGTTTATCTTTTTGTCGCAGGAATTCAGCTTCTTTCGCTTTCAGATCAGCCTGGGCCTGTATTACATCGGCCCTGGCCTTGCGCTGGGTACGTTCTAAAGCCATTTCGGCCTGTGAAACATCGCTTTTTAATTGGGCCAGATCCCGCTTATAAGTATATTCAGCCAGAAGTTCCTTGCTTTTTTGGGCCAACTGAACATCCAAAGCCTTTTTCTTCTCTGCCAGTTCATCTTTTTGAAGTTCCGTTTGAGAAATGTATTTTTCCTTAAAAAGCTGATTGGACCATTGAAGTGTTTCTGTGGCTTGGACAAGCTCCTGTTTGGCAAGAGTAATTTCAGCATCTGCCTTATCGAGTTGGTATGGATATTCACCCTGGATATATTTGTCCATATCCTGTTTTGCAAATTCATACTTCAGCGTCGCCAGGTCAACATCGCTTTTTGCCTGATTTTCGACAACTGCAAGATTCTCCTTTAAGCCAATATACGAGGCCTCGGCATTTTGTACCCTGATTTCCTGGTCAATTTTCTGGTCCTCTAACGAGCTTGCATCTAATTCAACGAGCAAGTCACCTTTTTTAACACGTATTCCCTCAGGAATCAGGGATATAATGGAGGTTCTACCCTCAACTTCGTTTTTAATTATTATCTGATCTCTGGCTTTGATAGTCCCGGATTCAACAAAACTTATGGTCAAAGGTCCACGTTTAACTTGATATGTTGGACCATCAGTCGATTCGCCACTTTTACCCTTAAAGATTTGTCCTGAAACAAAGAGAATTACCAGAACGATAATTACACAGGTAATCACTATGTATATTTTATTTTTTGACATCTTATTTTTCTCCGGGAGAATATTCCTGCCATAACCCCTTTTCATTAATTTGTAAAACACCCATATCGCGTTGTAGTTCCAGCTCAGCAACCCTGTAATTTATTATCGCAGCGGTCAGTGCGTTTTGAGCCGACAGAAGAGCTTCCTGTGATTCGAGCAGGTCTCGAATTTGGGCTCTTCCCGCCTCCAGAAACAAATTTGTACTTCTTACACGTTTTTGTGCAAGCGTTACACTCCTGGCTTGAATCTGAACTCCTTCCCGCGATTCAAGCAGGTCTCGCAGCTTATTTCGAATACTTATCTTAATCTCATCCTCAAGTATTTGTACATCGCGCACAGCCTGCTCCAATGTAATAAAACCATTCCTGTATGCGTTACGTTCAGCAGTTCTTTCAAAGGGCAAATCCAAAGTAAGTAATGCCGAATATACACCTTTATCCGTTCTAAGTTTTGTATCATCCGATGCAGCGGTGCTGATTGACCTGCTGCCACCGAGTTCTGCACTTCCAAACAAGGTTAGTTCCGCGCCTAACGCATCGGCTAAAACAACGATAGCTCTTTGGGCATCATAGACCTTACCCTGAGCAACCATCAAATCAAAACGCTTCTCGAAGGCCAATTCTAACGCCGCTGTTTCATCTATCTCCAGTGGGCCGATATTTTCCGTATCGGGCGGTTCTAAAACCACCGGGGCATCGGCAGGTACAGCCTTGACATTTGTTTCTAATTCCTGCTCGTTTCTGGTATTTACTGAGAATTTATCTGAATATACCGCTAACCTCTGTAGTTCAGAGCGATCCAGTTCAATTCCGGCATCCGGCGGCAGGCCTAATAAATTCTTGAAGGAATCCAAACGGCGTTTATATGTTTCTGCAGCATTTATCCATCTGTTTCGTGCCCTTAGTTCATCCTGTACAGCCTGGTCAACCTGTACCTCGGTTAATCGGCCGGCATCTGCCTGCCTTCGTGCTCGTCTTGCTGAACGAATCAGTCCGCGATAATTTTCCTCGTTATTTTTAACTACATCTAACTGCCTTAGAACACTTAGATATTCAGCGGCAATACCCACCGCAAAGGTTCGTCTGAATCTTTCAAATTGGTAAATAGCATAAACAACATTACGTTCTGCCTGAGTCAGCGGTTCGGTAACGATATGCCTGCCGCTACCACGTAATAATGGAACCGAGACCGTCGCATCTGCTGAAATACCAAAGGCTGAGGCCTTGTTAAGGGTAAGTAAATTAGCTAAGCTTACCGCCAATTCTGTAGTCAGCTCGACGCCGGATTCAAGCTTTCTTGAAATGCCTGTTGCACCACCGTATTCAACACCACTAACGGTTCTTCCACCTCTCATATCGGTTTCGATAAGACTTTCAACTTGAGTTGTAAAAATATTGCGAAATTCATTGCGTTCAAGATCAAGGTCCAAAGCTTCTTTGAAAATATCCTCTTTGCGGGTTTGATATTCGAAACTATTGCGGGCACCTACCTGTAATGCCTGCATAAGTGATAATTTCAAAGGTTTGTTTGGTTCTTCCAGCATTGCAATCGGATCAAGCAAAGGTTCTGACTTGGGGTAATCGGCTTCGGGCCAGTGTTCAATAGTCTTTAACCGGTCGGCTCCCAAAGAAGATGAACCGGCAAAAGGCAAATTCTGCTCGGTCAAAAGACGGCGGCGAAGAATGTCGCTGGGTCGTTCAATGCTGAATTGCTCCGTTCGACCAACAGCCTGCATTTTTTGCTTAATTATCTCACCCGCAACTTTATCAGCTTCAAGGCGGTATTCAGAAGGAGATTGACATCCAATCTGGGAAAATAACGTCACACACAAGACTACAACCAGCGCAGCTAATCTACTTTGTGAAACAGTTGCCGTAAGTGTTTTAAGAACAAATTTGTTCAGTCCTGTTTTCATAAAGTATATTCTGTCAAAGATTAAAGGCCATCTCAGCTGCCGCCATCTTTTGTATCGACGCCTTATTAAATGACATGCAAACTCCGTTCAAAAACATGTCTACCAGTAATTTGCAGTTTTTCATATTTTCTGGAACGTCCTGGAGTTCCCTTGCTCGTGTTCGCAGCAATCCAAGAAGATAGGTTGCCATAACTTCAGCGGAAATGTCAGCTCGAACAACACCTTCGGCTATACCTTCATAGAATATATCCGCAAGAACATTGACGAGCATTTTACGTCTGTCAAGCCAACGCCGTCGAATCTTACCTTTTCGCCGATAAGCAAGATTAGCCTCGGTTTGCATCATTTGCAGCAGTTGTCTTCTGGCGGCAAAAAACTTGGTGATTTGTTTACAAGCATTCAAAAGTTCTTCAGGAAACGAGCTGTCACGTGGAACCGTTCGCTTCAGCAATTCACAAAGCTCCTCGAAACCGGAAGTGGCCACCTGAAAAAACAAATCATCCTTATCCGCAAAATAGCGGTAAATAGTGCCTTTGCCAACCCCGGCAGCCTCGGCAACTTCTTCTAACGTGATTTCATGGAATCTTCTATTGGTAGTTAATTTTTCAACCACCCGCATAATCTGTTTTTGTTTGTTGTTATGAGCCATGTTTCTGTTCCTGAGCAATAAAATTGTTGCTTCCTGAGATATAGATGGCCCTCCTTGGACAGAACTGACCGGTCAGTACTATATTCGGACGGATTAAAGGCGGAGTTTATTGCAAATTTTTTTGAATTAATGAAAATCCATACCACCAAAATGCGACCAAAAGCCCAAATAGTTCATAAAAACTAATCCAGCAGGATTTCATAAGACCAGAAAGATTAAGGCTTAAAAAATTCTCAAAAAACGCAGACATTTTTGATAACAAACTTAAACTAAATGTTTTGATTGCTATAATTGTCACAACTGAATTATTGGCAGCAAGATATACAGAATATATCAGTCGCAACTTTCAGGATTGCTTAGCTTGTAATCATATTTTGATGATTTTTGCTATGAGTGAGCGCGAAAATGAGAAAAGATTTAATGGCTCAGGAGTCTAATTCGGCAAAATCGATATTGCTACGTGTGCTGATAGTTGTAATCTTTGGAATTGCTTTTGCATATATCGAGGCCGCTGTCGTTGTTTATCTGCGAGTTATATTCCACCCTGCCGGCTTCACTTTCCCATTGGAGCCTTTTGCTGCAAACGAACTTGGTAAAAAACTTTTATTGACAGAAATTGGCCGAGAGGTTGCTACGCTGGTTTTGATTTTTACTGGTGCCTGGCTCATCGGCCGAATTTCCCAGGAGAAATTCGCCAACTTTATGATTATCTTCGCCGTCTGGGACATATTCTATTACATTTGGCTAAAACTCCTAATCGATTGGCCCGCTTCGATTATGGATTGGGACATACTTTTCCTGATACCTCTTCCCTGGGCCTCACCCTTGTTAGTTCCGCTTCTTGTCTCAATCACATTGATTGTCTTTGCCATAATAATTCTGTACCGCTGCTCCTGTAACAAACCAATCAAGGTTGCAAAAGCTGATTGGGCCGGCTTTATTCTCGCAGCCTTAATCGTAGTAGTTTCATTATGCACCGCAGGTGCACATATCTCAGAGGCCGTATACGAGTCCTACTTTTCCTGGCCCGTATTCGCCCTTGGCCTTATCGCTGCGATAATCCTGTTCATTAAATGTCTGCTAAAGTCTCCCTCAAAGATTTAAATCAAAAACCTTGCTTTTTCCCGGTAGTAAGCTATACTTATCCCGATACGAAATTTGGTGGTAAAATGTCAGGAAGGATTCCTAAAGTAGTTGTAGTTGGCGGCACCTACATCGATATGGTAGTTAGGTGCAGCAATATCCCAGTAGCTGGCCAGAGTGTTAAAGGCTCGAAACTTTCATACAATGTTACCGGCCCAGGGCCAAATGAAGCGGTTGAAGCAGCACTTTGCGGCTGCCAGGTACATCTAATCGGTAAAGTGGGCGGCGACCCCTTCGGGCAAATGGCCCGGCAAAACCTGCTCAAATCCGATGTCAATGTGGATTTCGTTTACACAGCAGAAGCAAAATACACCGGCACAATAGTAACGCTGGTCAACGCTGCCGGCGGAAACGCAAGCTGTATATATACCGGTGCCAATGGGGCTATAAGTTCCAAAGATATCGAAGCCGCTGAGCAAATCATCTCTGACGCAGACATTTGTCTTATCCACGGCCAATTACCACAGGACGGTGTAACGCAGGCTATCCGCTTAGCCAAAATCCACGGCACCAAAGTCATTCTCAATCCTGCCGTTCCTATAGAGTCCAACCGTAACGGCAGGGAAAAAGCGGACGAGCTGCCGATAGAGTATTTCTCCGCAGATATTTTGATACCGAACCTATCCGAGGCCGCAGCTATGACCGAGACATCTGCAGCAAACGTCCACACCGCTAAACTCATCGGCTCGGACCTCGTTGCCCGTGGTGCCACAGCAGCAGTTATAACAATGGGAAAACGAGGCTGTATGGTCGTTGACAGAAACGGCGCCGACCATATCCCCGCTTTCGAGGTTGAGCTTGTTGACCAGACCGGCAGAGGTGATGCATTTGCCGGGGCATTAGCTGCGTACTGTGCCGTAAAAGACGACCTTAGAGAGGCCGTTAAATTTGCTTCAGCAGCAGGAGCTTTGGCCTGCACAAAATTCGGAACGATAGAGGCACTGCCCACAAAGGCAGAAATCATACAGCTTCTGCAGAGTCAGGACACCGAATAATTTGCTTTAATTGCCCTAAAGTCGCCTCCTTCGCAAGTAATTGAGGGGGCAAATGAGAGGCCGAACCCGTTCAATAACAGAAAATCGTCCAGGTGCAACATCTAAACATGCAAATTGCCAAACGTCACCGGTCTTAATCAGAAGTTCTGGTACCTTTTCCCGACTCAAATCGAACTGTTATTAAATCAAAACGTGTTTTTCGCAATGATTAGTAAATTTTTATAATATTTTTGAAAAATTAAGGGCGCAGTTTGCCGTTATTTGCGTCCTGCTTAATGGAGATGTAAAATAAGGACCTTAATGAGAAATCTAAAATGACTAAAAATACACTAAGTGATATCGAACTGCTAAAAGCAAGCCTCCAAGGCCAAACTCCAGCTTTTGAAGTTATCGTAAAGAAATACCAGTCCCTGATTTGTGCTATCACATATAGTGCGACAGGAAGTGTGGACAAGAGCGAGGAGTTGGCCCAGCAGGCATTTGTCAAATGCTGGAAGAATCTGGGCCAGTTGAAAGACCTGACCAAATTCCGGTCGTGGCTATGCAGCATAGCCCGTCATGTGATAAGTGATTTCTATCGAAGGCAAAAAAGTGACATTACAAGTGAGACGATTCCCATGGATTCAATACAAGAGCACCCATCTGAAGATGCCGGGCCTGTTGAGGCTGCTATAAGCAAAGAGCGTGAGGCTATTGTTAATGAGGCCTTATCGAAGATCCCCGAAACATTTCGAGAACCATTGGTTCTTTATTACCGCCAGGACAGGTCTTATCGCCAGGTGGCCGATGAACTTGGTTTCTCCGAACACACCGCTAGGGAGAGGATATCACATGCCCGGAGCTTGCTAAGAGAGCAGGTCGCTTCACTGGTAGAGAAAACCATCGAACGAACTAAACCTGGCAAGGTGTTTACTACTACTGTTATTGCATCTGTTGCCGGACTGGCCATAAAAGGCTCTGGAGTTGCAGCTGCCACAGGGGTTGCAGCAGTGGCGACCAAGACAGGAACTGTTGGAAGTGCAGCAACTATATTGAGCGGGGTAACAGCAAAGATAATCACTGCTGCAGCGGTAGTAGCCATAGGTGTTGGAGCAGTAGTTACTTACAAGAACGTCACTAAGACAAGCCCTGAACCGAAATTCTCCCAAGCGGGAATGATAGTCCAAGAACAAGGAGAAGAGCAAAGTTTGTACAAAGAACAACATAATAAGGCAGATAAATCCTTTGCTGAAGCAGCGACGGACTTGGATACAAAAACCTTCTTAAGTGAAAATACCGCTTCTACATCACAAGAACAAGGAACAAATGAGAGTACCAACGGCCAGTCAAATAAACCTGAAACAGCTAAAACAGGCATTTCAGGTATTGTTATCGACAAGTCTAATTTAAAACCAATAAAAGGTGCAGAGATTTTTTATGGTTCAAAGGAACATCGCGAAGCATTCTGTTTTACAGATGCAAATGGACACTTTGAAATTTTTGATATGGATCCAAGGGGTGAACGATTTTTTTACGTTGTCGCAAAAAATTTCACTTCACGTCGGATAACACTGGACATAATTAAAGATAAAGTTTATGAAAACTTCAAAATTGAACTTACTCCCGGTTCAAAGGTTGCCGGTGTTGTATATGACCAGAATGACAAACCGGTCAAAGGGGCAACTGTAAGAACATTTCAGTTTACTAATCATCCTGTGATTACTGATGCAAATGGCACATTTGAAATCGACGGCTTAGATCCTGCATGGGGTCAATACTCCCTGCATGTAACACATCCAAATTACCCAGCATTTTCCACAAGTTTTTCACCAGCCAATGCTGGGAATACAGCATGGCAAGATATTGTTCTAAAACCTGGAGTTACAGTTTATGGTCAAGTTACTGATGCACAAGGCCAGCCAGTGGTGAATGTTAGTGTTGGCAATACCACATCTCGTGCCATGTGGAACTGTATATCAACAAATACTGATCAGGAGGGTAAGTATGAGTTGAAGAATATTGATACTGGTAATCTAGTTCTTTGGGCTGTTACTAATAAATATGCTCCTTATGTTGAGAGGTTTTCTATAGATGGTTCAGAAACTAAGAAGTTAATAAACATTCAATTGAGTGATCCCTTGCCCTTGCATGGAAAGATTGTGGATAAAGAAGTGAATCCAGTGCCAGGTGTAAGTATAAGTATTCGTGAATATAAGGGCGTGAGTAATTTAACGAATTGGCAAGATATAGTTAGTTCTGATTCCGAGGGGAAATTCATAATCCCTAACGCTCCCTCTACAGGTACGGTGATCCTTTCTGTATGGGCGGAACAAGTACCTAATACACATTCTGAACTCGAAGCTGGCCAGGAAGAGGAATATGTAATTGAAGTTGATACGGTTGGCAGAGTATATGGGAAAGTTGTAGACGATAAAACAGGAGAACCAGTTAAAAAATTTAATATCAAGCTT
>JAFGRL010000109.1 GCA_016935195.1 Sedimentisphaerales bacterium | reverse complement strand
CCCCAAATTCCATAATTTTTCCAAAATCCATTGCGCCAATACCTGCGCATATGATTGAATTACGGCCATATTTTAAGGTTTCAACAGAGCATTATACGTTCTTAGCAATGTTTCTTGCCGATTGGCACATCTGCTCGTATAATCGGCCAGCCGAGTTTGTTCTGCTTTGCAAACATCTTATAAAAGGACAATTATGCGAATAAAATTAAGATTCTTAGGGGCTGCCCGGAATGTTACAGGTTCAAGACATCTGCTCGAAGTAAACGGCAGTCGAATTCTTATCGATTGCGGCCTGTATCAGGAAAGGCAGTTCAAATCAAGAAACTGGGATCCTTTCCCCGTATCTGTAAAGAGTATTGATGCGGTTCTTTTAACTCATGCACATCTTGACCATTGCGGCCTGCTTCCCAAGCTCGTTCGGGAGGGCTTCGGAGGCAAAATATACTGCACTGCCGCCACGGCAGAAATTGCCCGAATCATACTGCTGGATTCGGCAAAGATTCAGGAAGAAGACGCTGAGTACAAGCGTAAAAGGCACAAAAGAGAAGGTCGAAAAGGGCCATACCCTGAAATCCCACTATACACAGTCGAAGATGCTCAGAAATGCTTCCCTCATTTGGCTATTGTGAAATATGGTCAGCAAATTGAGATTGCTGGAAATGTTGAGGCAACTTTTTATGATGCAGGACACGTTCTTGGTTCTTCATTTATAAAAATAAAAGCAAGCAATAATGGCCAGCAAAGAACTATTTTATTCTCGGGTGATATTGGCAGGCCAGACAGACCTATTGTCAGAGACCCTGCGGTTGTCGAAGATGCAGACTATATACTGGTCGAGTCAACCTATGGTGACAGGGTACATCAAGGGCCCAAAGATACAGAGCAGACTATTGCCAAGGTGATAAACGATACGAAGCAAGCCGGCGGCAATATCGTCGTACCAAGTTTTGCACTCGAAAGGGCTCAGGAGCTTTTGTATTACGTAAACGAATTACTTATAAAAAAGCAGATACCACCTCTGATGGTATTTTTAGATAGTCCGATGGCCTCGAGTATTACAAAGGTCTTTCAGCAGCATCCTGAGCTTTTTGATGAGGAAATGGCCGATTTGGTTCGCAATCACTTATCGCCTTTCAAGTTTGCCGGTCTGAAAATGGTAGAGAATACCGAAGAGTCAAAGGCTATCAACCAGATAAAAGGCACGGTAATGATTATAGCTGGCTCAGGAATGTGTACCGGCGGAAGAATCAAGCATCATTTGATAAACAACATTGAAAGGCCGCAAAGTTCAGTAATGTTTGTTGGCTACCAGGCATCCGGAACACTTGGCAGAATAATTGTTGACGGAGCAAAAGAGGTTAGAATCCACGGGCAGAACTATAAAGTTCAGGCAAAAGTAATTAGAGTCAACGGCTTTTCTGCACACGCAGACAAGAATGAGCTGCTGAATTGGCTAACCAAGTCAAAAAAAAGGCCTCGTAAGCTTTTTGTGGTGCACGGTGAATCTGATAGCGCTGTTGCATTTGGAGAATTTGTTAAAGGAAAGACCGGCTGGGATGTGGCTGTCCCACAGTATCAGGATGAGGTGATACTCGATTAGCTTTCCCGCAATTTCCGCAAAATGTCCCAGTATGCTCCGCGTGCACCATTTTTAATCGCCTCTGCCAGAACCATATTGTCATTGTAATTATGGTCGCTGGCAGGTTCGGCCTGGGCAGATTGCTCTGCTCTCTGCACCGAGGGTCCAAAAAATCTCTCATCTTTGCCGATAAGTTCGTTGACGAGCTGGGCAGGCTGTCGGCCCAGTTGCTCTGATATATAAAATGTTGGCTTTAGGAAATCTACAGGCCCTGAGTAACTGCGTTGAATATTGGGATTTTTCTCCAAAGTACCCATTTGATTAACTATGTGTTCCATAGCAGTTCCGGGATAGATTCTAATACCGACAGGTGCTCCGACACAATCGGGATTGATATGTTTGACGAATTCGATTGTCTCGGTCAGCGTTTCATAAGTTTCTCCCGGGCCGGCTAACAGTAAATCTATCATCACCCTGATACCATTGGTCCTGCAAAAATTCACTGCCCAGCCAAGCTCTTCTTTGCCGTGAGCCTGGCGATAAGTCTTCAGCATAGAGGGGCAGGCAGAGTCGCCTGTAAAATCTATTCCGACACAGCCAGCTCTGTGCATTGCTTTGGCAAGGTCGGCCTCAAAGGGAGTAACGGCCATATAAGTGTACCACCGAAGTTTCTTTCCGAGTGAGCGCCGATTAAATTCTTCGCATACGGCCCAGGCGTGAGATACGGGGATATTGAACTCAGAGTCACATAAATGGAGTACATCGATTCCCTTGGATAGAAGTGCCTCGGCTTCATCTGCAATTTCCTTCGGCTGCCGCACTCTTAGTTCAGTTCCCTTAGAAAGCGCATCGGCACAATATATGCACCTGCGATTACAGCCTCTTTTTGTTTCCAGACCACACTGGCCGCCTTTTACAAAATAGAGTTTGTTGTCAACTAAATCACGATTAGGTGACAGTTGGAGTTTTGCAGGCCAGGCGGGCGGGTTTGTGTGAAACCTGCCGTTGTTTTGCCAGATTAATCCCTTTACTTTTTCAAAACGTTTTTTGCCTCGCAGCTCTTTTATAAGGGAAACTATTGTCTGCTCACCGTCGCCGCGTATTCCGAAATCCGCACCGGTATATTCGACAATCTGCCTGGCGAAGATGGAAAAGCCCACTCCACCGATAACAACCGGTGCATCTGTCATACTTCGAATCGAGCGCACCGTATCAGTAAGCTCTGGAAGGAACCATTTGGCGCTTGGCCAAAAGCAATCGTCAACGTTGCGGAACGAAAGGCCAACCAACTCAGGGCTGTGACTGGAAAAGTAAGTTCTCAGAATATCACGAGTGTCTTCTGCCCAGCATAAATCGATGATATCAACCCTGATATCGGCCTGTCTTGCCGTACCGGCGATATAATCAAGACCGATTGGTGCTATAGGCGGCACCATTGTGTTGGTATTTACCAGCGCAAGCATACGGCAACTGTGAAATACAAAACAAAATTTCGATGATATAACCTTTGACGGCGCTGCATCAGTTCTATTTTGCCGGAGCCTTGCTGAGCACTTGGCTGACTCGGCTGTCCATAGCATCCTGGTCTGTTACAAAACTGTTTAGACCGGCCAAGTTCATAAGGCTATCAAGGCCTATTGATTTTTCAGCAAGGGCATCTCGCCAGTTTTCAAGCTTCGGAATCTTGCCTTCTGCCCGGCTAAGTTGAATTTGAGTTTCGCTCCAATCAACCAGCGCATCGCCACAGCCATGCTCTTTGAAGAATTCTATTAAATCCTGGGCGCCGAAGGTCTCCAGGTTTTCCTTCTCCACTTCTTCGACACAGACCTTTAAGTTGTCGTCAACATCCCAGAGCGTATCGATTCTTATCGCCTGACGGTCAACTTTTTCGTCAAGGCCGGGCTTGTAATCCATAGCGGTTTTGTCAACTATCTCGTCCGGCTCTTTGGTTAAGGATAAGAATTCGACGGCTACCTTTGGCGGCATTGTCATAACGTCAATTCCTGCAAGGTCCAAAACCTGCCTGCCTGAGCGGAAGCTTGCACCAATCTGTTTTGAGGCCGTGATGTTGGCATCACGCAGTTCTCTTACAGCAGCCTGAGAGGCCAATGTAGCCTTTTCTCCGATGTAGGTCCCGTCACCGAGGTTATTGTTGACCACGAAACTATTTAGCCGACCCAGAAAGACGTTGACATAAGCGGGTTTGCCAATTCTCGCTATCACATAGTTCTGTCGGGCGGAAAATCCGAGTGTGTGGTTTATGGGTATCCCTTTGGCTGAGAGCTTTCGAGTTACTAAAAGCCCTGCCGGCGTAAATGGAATCTTTACAATAAACCGCTCGGGACATATTGCGTGATACCGTTTGGCGTAATCAACGGCTCTGTCCACATCGTTGGCAAGGTCGGTGTGTTCTTCGACCGAAACATAAGCGTCGAATTTTTCCACCAGCCTTAGGCCATGCCGGGCATTTAGTATAAAGGCGATTTCAAGCATTTGCTCTTGTTCTGACAGCCAGGGAAACTTGTTGAGAAGCTGAGCAGCCTGACCAATTAGTGAATCATATTGGCCGGTTTGAATTTCCTTATTGAGCAGAGTGTTGTTAGTGGTCAGGGCGGAAAATTCCTGTGTCCACAAGCCCTTAGAGTCGCTAATGCTGCCGGTATCCAGCCATAACCGGCTTCCGAGCTCTCGCAGCCGGTTCCAAAACGGGTTGGTATCAAACTGCTCGCGTAGCCGGCCAAAATTCGGCTTGAAACCGCTTCTAATAAAATCCTGGATTTCTTTGTGAAAATCAGATTTGGTGTTGTTCATCCTTTCTTAATCCTGTTATTAGAAGTTCCTCAAACAGATTTATTCGTAAAAACCTCCGGTCTGACTGACTAAATCAGGCAAATTTTGCAGAGTATAACGCATAACGCTGCACACTGAAATTAAATTCTGTTAATTGTCTGAGACAGAAGAAGCTTTATTTAGGGCCTGCGGTTTAGCTATGGCTGTACCTGTAAGGTGTTTAGGGTGTATAATGATTCGGCTGTCAGGGCAAACAATCTGATAAATTATTTTGGAGGATAGACAAAATGATGCGTCAAAAAGTTAATACGGTTTTTATTTTGGGCCTTTTGTGTTGTATTGCTGTAAGTGCAATGTTCCTGTTCAACTTCGCTGCCAGATGCTACGGCCAGAGGGCTGACCGAAGGTTACCTGTAAAGATAGTTCAGCTTGCCGAGGCGGAAATGAAGGGTTCATCGAGCCTTGAGGAAGTTTTGGCAGGCAGAAGGAGTGTGCACCAGTTTTCCGGCCGGCAGCTCTCATCGGCTCAAATCGGCCAGTTGGCCTGGGCCGGCCAGGGCATCACCGAAAAACAACGCGGTTTTCGCACGGCGCCGTCTGCCGGGGCGATTTATCCAATGGAGCTTTACTTTGCTACTAAAAATGGTTTGTTTTTATACAAGCCAAACCAGCATAGTTTAGAGCAAATCTTAGACAAGGATTTGCGAGCTGATTTGTCGGCAGCGGCTCTGGGCCAGCAGGCCGTAGGCCAGGCCGCTTGTGATATTATTGTGGCAGGGGCTGCCAGGAAACTTGCAGTAAAGTATAGAGATAAAGCCAGGCGATATATGCTTCTTGAGGCAGGACACATCGCTCAAAATATCCTGCTGCAGTCTGTTAGTCTTCAGCTTGGTGCGGTACCAATCGGTGCTTTCGATATAGCAAGAGTCGGAAGAATTTGTCGTTTACCGAGAAGCTTAGAGCCTCTGTATATCATATGTGTAGGCTATCCTGCTTCTCAGGCGGTGCCTGAGGAAAACCGGCAGAAAGAGGTCAGCCAAATGGTTGAGCAAGAACACAAAAAAGCGGTACTGATTATCGCCGGCAGAAACTTCCGTGACGAAGAACTTTTTGAGACAAAAAACGCCTTAGAGCAGACGGGGGTTGAGACAACTGTGGCAAGTATTAAAACAGGTGTCATAAAGGGTATGTTAGGCCGAATAGCTGAGGCAGCAATTACAATCAACGATATAGACGTTGATGATTACGATGCATTAGTGTTTATAGGCGGCAGCGGTGCCAGGCAGTATTTCAACAATGAGGCTGCGTTGGAGATTGCTCGACAGGCCAAAGCGAAAAACAAGGTATTAGCAGCTATTTGTATTGCGCCAACCGTACTGGCTAATGCCGGCGTTCTTGGTGGCGTCAAGGCCACGAGTTTTCCATCCGAGAAGCAAAAGCTCAAAGAACATGGTGCCAAATATACCGGCTCAGATGTTGAACAGGATGGGCTGATAATAACGGCAAGTGGACCCAAAGCTGCCGGCGAGTTTGGCAAGACAATTGCAAAGACACTTGCCAGCAAATAACGGGCCTGTTGCGATATTTTGATAATAATTAGAGGTCGGACTGCGGGCTCTTGGTGTCTGTGTAATGGCTGTAGCGATTAGTTATAGGCAGTCGTCGGTCTTTGCCGAATGCTTTAGGTGTTATTCTTACCCCGGGCGGGGACTGCCTTCTTTTGTATTCATTTCTGTCAACCATTTGGATGACCTTTAAAACGACATCACTCGGCAGGTGCTGGCCGATTAGCTGTTCGGCTGATTTATCCTGTTCTATGTAGCCTGTTAGGATTTCGTCAAGCAAATCGTAACAGGCAAGGCTGTCGGTGTCCTTCTGGTTGGCCCGCAGCTCAGCACTGGGTTCACGGCTTAAGACGGTTTGTGGGATAATCTGTTTTGCTGCGATACTGTTGATGTGGTCTGCCAGCTTGTAAACCATCGTCTTGTAAACATCCTTAATAACGGCAAAACCGCCAGCAGTATCGCCGTAGAGCGTAGTGTAACCGACTGCTGTTTCGCTCTTATTGCCGCTGGTTAAAACCAGCGCTGAAAGCTGATTGCTGAGCGACATCAAAATATTGCCTCTTATCCTGGCTTGCAGATTTTCATAGGCGATTCCCTGATTATTCCATTCCTGGACATCACTTAAGGCTTTGTCGAACTGCCCGAGAACCAAATCAATCGGGATGGTCAAAAACTCTATTTTTAAGTTATTCGCCAATTTTTCCGCATCGGCCCTGGTCTGGGGGCTGTTAAATTTTGATGGCATTGTGATACCAATAACGTTTTCGGGGCCGATAGCGGCAGCTGCTATTGCAGCGGCCACAGAAGAGTCAATTCCTCCACTTAGCCCCAACAACACTTTTTTGAAATTGTTCTTTTGTATGTAATCTTTTGTCCCCAGCACAAGGGCCTGATAGACTTCGTCAATCGAATCACGTGGCTGAGGCGACATTGGTTGTTCTGCTTTAATATGCAGCTCTGCGCTGCCTGATTTCGTAATATCTGCAATAAACATATCCTCTTCGAATGCTTTGGCCTTGAGAACAATGTTGCCTTTTGAGTCGGCAAAAAGACTTCTGCCATCGAAGACAAGCTCATCGGCTCCTCCCACGAGATTGCAGTAACAAACGGCACAATCCAGCTCGGTCGCACAGCTTCGGATTACAGATTGCCTTTGCTGCATTTTGCCGATGTGGAAAGGCGACGCAGAGATGTTGATAACCATTGAAATTTTAGCAGAATTTTTTAAAAAGTTACTCAGCCAGTCGCTATCCCAGATGTCCCGGCAGATAGTTATGGCTGTAGAAATGTTGTGTAAGTTTATGACCATCGGTAACTTGCCGCGGTCGAAATATCTTTGCTCATCGAAGATGCCGTAATTTGGCAAAAGGGCCTTTCTGTAAATCCGGCTTATTTTGCCGTCTCTAATGACAGCAGCGCTGTTGTAGCATCTTCCGCGGGAGCCTTCTGCGAATCCGGCCACAATGGTCATTTTTGTGCACCTGCCGGCAAGATTCTCAACGACCCGGCGAGCATCTGCCAGAAAATACTGCTTATGCAGCAGGTCTTCAGGGGGGTAGCCGCAGATGGCTAATTCAGGAAACACCAAAACGTCAACATTTCGCCCCAGAGCCTGATTGTAGATATCATACATACGTTCAGCATTACCAGCCAGGTCCCCGACTACCGAATTAATCTGTGCCAGAGCAATCCGCAAAATCAACCTCTGTTAATTTAACCGGAACCATTATTATTTATGCCGAGGCCATCTTCCAGTAGAAAATACACATAATCTTAACACTGCTGTGCCATGCGTATGTCATCACGCAGGAAAAATGCTTTAGTCTTTTACAAATAAAATTGAGCGCTAAATGGTCATAAAATATAAATCATCATGCAAGTACACCTCTCAGCGATGGGATAATAT
>JAFGRL010000108.1 GCA_016935195.1 Sedimentisphaerales bacterium | reverse complement strand
GATACAGTCAGATGTTAATTCCGACGGTTAAGGAAATACCCGCTGATGCGGAGATACCGAGCCATAAGTTAATGATTCGTGCAGCTCTTATGCGCAAACTTGCCAGTGGTACATATACTTATCTGCCGTTGGGCTGGCGCAGCCTGGGAAAAGTAATAGCAATAGTACGTCAAGAAATGAACAAAGCAGGTGCCCAGGAAATTCTTATGCCGGCGGTTCAGCCAATAGAGCTATGGGAAAGAACCGGGCGAGATGTAGAGTACGGCCCTACAATGGCAAAGTTCAAAGACCGTCACGGTCACCTTAACGTTCTGGCACCAACCGCCGAAGAGGTCGTTACCAGCATCGCAGCAGGTGCGATTAGCTCTTATAAGCAGCTTCCGATAAATCTTTATCAGATTAGCTTCAAATTTCGGGATGAATTTCGGCCTCGTTTTGGTGTCCTGCGAAGCCGGGAGTTTATTATGAAGGACGCATATAGTTTTAATGCGGATCAAAAAAGCCTCGATGAAACCTACAATCGGATGTATGAAACCTATTGCAGGATATTCAAGCGATGCGGTCTTGGCTACGTTGTTGTCGAGGCCGAATCCGGAGAGATGGGTGGCTCGGGCTCTCATCAGTTTACCGTCCCTTGTGATAATGGCGAAGATGTAATCGTCCACACAGAAGATAACAGTTACGCCGCAAATCTTGAAAAAGCTGCCATTGACCGTCCAGCCGGCCAGCAAAAGAAACAAAATATCCCTGCGACCGAAGATGTGAATACACCAAATGTCGGTACCATTGAAGCAGTCTGTGATTTCCTGAAGACCAAACCGAAAGATATGATAAAGACACTAATATATAGTGCCGGGGAAAAAGTTGTAGTAGCTCTAGTTCGTGGCGACCATGATGTCAATCCGGAAAAGCTCACCCAGTTGCTGCAAGGTGAGGCAGTTGAGCTTGCAGATGAGCCTACAATAGAGAAGGCTAGCGGAGCAAAAGTTGGTTTTGCAGGGCCGATGGGTTTAGCTGATAAGGTCTCGAAAATAGTCATCGACCACGCGGTTGCTGCAATGGCTGTCGGAGTAACAGGTGCTAATAAAACGGACTACCATACTAAGAATGTAGTTCCGGGCAGGGATTTCCCATTGCAAGGCGAAAAGGTAATTGTGGCCGATATTCGTTACGCTGTTGAGGGCGACACTCATAACGGTAGGAAATTGCTTTTCAAACGAGGTATCGAAATCGGCCAGCTCTTCAGGCTCGGAACGAAATACAGCGAAAAGCTTGGTGCAAAATTCCTTGACGAAAGCGGCAGTGAGCAGCCCTGCATTATGGGCTGTTACGGCATAGGTATTAATCGCATTGTTGCATCAGCCATAGAAACCGGCAACGATAAAGACGGAATTATCTGGCCTATAAGTATTGCACCTTTTGAAGTTATCGTAACTTCGGTTAACCAGGATGATGAACAAGTGGCTAAAGTTGCCGAAGATATATATCGCAAGCTCCTTGAGAAAGGTGTTGATGTATTGCTGGATGACAGGGGCCTGCGGGGTGGTGTTAAATTTAAAGATGCTGATTTAATCGGGATACCCGTCAGGGTTACTGTTGGAAAAAAATCTGTCTCCGAGGGCAAAGTCGAAGTAAAACTCCGCTCACAGCAAAGCGGTGTAAAAGTACCCATCGAGAAAGGTTCTGATAAAGCTGCCGAATTGGTTGATGAACTCAAAAAAGGTTTGACTGCTTAAGTTGCTGCTAAAATAAGAAACTGAACGTAAATGTGGAAGCTGAAAAATCCAAAGCCGGTCAAGCTTATCGTAGGGGTCCTTGCTGCAGACGAGAACTGTCTTGCTGCTGCTGTTGAGCTGTTGGCGCAAAAATTCGGAAGCTTTGATTTTGTAAGTGACACCTGGCCTTTTGACCAGACAGATTACTATAAGGACCAGGCCGGAGAACATATATTAAGGCAATTTGTCAGCGTTGAACGACTGATAAGACCCGGCAGATTGGCTGCGATAAAGCACAGAACAAACAGGATTGAGCAAAAACTTGCCCGCAAATTATCTCTTGATTTATACAGGCCTGTTAATCTGGATCCGGGAGTGATAGAACCTTCCAAGCTGATTCTGGCAACAACAAAGAACTACTCCCATCGGATTTACATCGGCAGGAAAATGTATGCGGAAGTTACTCTTGTTTATGACAAGGGCACCTGGTGTCCATTGCCTTATACGTATCCGGATTACCGCCAGCAGAACTATTTTGACTTTTTCAGCAAAGTACGCGCACAATTATTGGAGCAGCTAAAATCACAACACTAAGCATATTGGCAGTTATTGTTTTTTGCAGCTCGTTGATTCTGTCGGCTGTCTTAACAGCCTTTATCAGAAACTGGGCCAGCTCTGTCGGTTTTGTCTGTCGGCCTGTGCGTGAGAGATTTCACCAAACGACCGTACCTCTTGGCGGAGGGATTGCCATTTTTTTGACGCTGTCGGCTTTTATCATCTCTGCCATCATTCTGGTCAAATACTTTGTCTGGCCAGGCCGCTTCGATTGGCTCGGTGAATCGGTTACTATTCACGCCCTCGGGTTTTTGAGCAAAATAAACCAGCTCATAGTAATATTGATAGCAGGAGCTGCGTTGTTCGTGCTTGGCCTGATTGATGACAGCAAGAACCTTGGGCCTGTCGTAAAGTTAGTTGTCCAGTTTTCGGCTGCAATAGTTGCCGCCGTCTTCGCTGATGTGAGAGTGGAATTTTTCATCGAGAGCAGGATTTTGACCACCGCGCTATCTGTTATCTGGATAGTACTGATTATCAACGCATTTAACTTCCTCGATAATATGGATGGGGCTGCTGCCGGCATCGCGGTAATGACTACGGTGGTTCTTCTTGTGGCGGCTGTTGCAAGCGGGCAGGTTTTTGTCAGCGGATTAGCGATTATTTTTATTGGGACACTTCTTGGTTTTCTGGTGTTTAATTTCCCTCCGGCAAAGATTTTTATGGGTGATGCAGGCTCGATGGTTATTGGTTTTTTTGTGGCGTTTCTGACCTTGCGAACAACATATTATCACGAGGCACACAGCGGCCTGTGGTATCCGGTTTTTTTGCCTGTTGTTGCAATGGCGGTGCCTCTCTACGATTTTATTAGTGTTATGGTGCTGCGTTTAATGCAGGGTAAGAGTCCATTTCTCGGCGATACACAGCATTTCTCCCATCGGCTAAAAAGACATGGATTGACGGACACCCAGGCAGTGCTGACTTTGTATCTGGCCACTCTTTGCACAGGCCTGGGCGCAACTTTCCTTTATCAGATTAATTTTTTTGGTGCAGTTCTTATATTTGCACAGACCTTTATGGTATTAGCTATAATAGCCATTTTCGAGTCGACCGTAGCAAATGACAAAACCAGCAATTAGTTCGGTACCTTCCAAAAGCAAAGCTCAAGTTGCCCTGGATTATATATTACTTGGCATTTGCCTTTGTGTTATTGCGCTAAGAGTAACATTGACAGAAGGGCCGATAGCTCAAACAGCCACCAAGCGGATAAATCTGGGCAGCGACCTTATTAGTCTCGGTATGTCAACTGTGTTCATAACGGCTTTTTTGCTGTGGCTTGTGTCAAATATCTGGCAGAAAAAGTTTCTTTATCGGCCTGCCTTGATTGAAATTGGTTTAATTATTTTTATTATCGCTGCCGTAGTCGCATCGACTTTTGCTTCTGATAAGCGAACTGCAATTACCTCATCCGTAATTTTTATAGCCCCCGCGCTTATGGCAATTCTTTTAGTCCAGATATTGGATTCGTCCGCCAAAATAAAGATTGTTTTAGTCGTAGTCGGCGCTTTGGGCATTGTATCTGCATACAAGTGTTCAGAACAATTTTTTGTTAGTAACCAAATGACAATTGAGCAATATGAGCAGGATCCCCAGAGCCTGCTGAAAGCACTTGGTATAAAAGAAGATTCCTTCGAGCATATGCTCTTTGAGCACAGGCTCTACTCGCGAGGGATACGCGGTTTTTTCACTAATCGTAATTCAGCGGGAGCTTTTGCCTGCCTGGCAGCTTTTGCTGCTTTGGGATTGCTTTTTGAAAAGTGGAAAAACTTCAGACTCGGCGCTCATTCGGTAAGAAAGTTTCCAATCTGTTTCTTTGCGGTTGCTGTTATTGTATTTAGCCTGGCTATTACCCGAAGCAAGGGTGCTTCGGCAGCATTTTTGGTTATGGTAATTGCCCTGATTGGTTATTTGCTTTTTGGCAGGTACTTTAAGAAGCACAGAAAGTTTTTATTTGCTGTTGTTTTAGCGGCTGCTGTTCTCGGAGGCTGCGTTTTCATCCTGTACGGTATAACTCATAAGACTCTGCCTGGTGGCTCTTCGATGCTTGTAAGATGGCAGTATTGGCAGGGAGCCTTGAAGATGTATGCCGATAACCCTCTCAAAGGTGTAGGGCCCGGCAACTTTGTTCATTTCTACACACACTATAAAGAACCGGCAGCTCTCGAAAGTGTCGCTGACCCTCACAATTTCCTGTTGAGCATCTTAACACAATACGGGCCAATAGGTCTGTTTGGTTTTTTGGCAATGATTTTGGTGCCTTTGTTTAAGGTCTTCTTTGCCGGCTATGACGATAACTTAAGAAAGAGTTCTTCCGCCAAATCCGGCTTTCAAAAGACCGCGTTTGTCTTTCTAACAGTAAGCTCGCTTACACTGCTCGTGGTAAGAGTAATGCTAATACCGATACCACTGAGCGAATATATTGAAGTAAATATCTACATCGTATTTACTATGTACCTTGCACCAGTGGCCGCTTTTTTTATAGGCTTTTGGATTTTGGCAAAGGATGTCGATTGGAATGCTCCTGTCAGCTCCGCAATATTTGCTGCCATTTTCTTTGCAGTTTTAGCGTGTCTGATTCACAACCTGATAGACTTTGCTGTATTTGAGCCGGGAATTCTTACCGTGTTTTGGGTGTTCATCGCCTGCCTTGTTGCAGCTCTGGCACAGCGGAAAAATTATTCACATTTTGTCCTTGCGCCCTCGGTATATTTCAAAGGCTTAATTACTCTATCGGTAATAGGATTGGTTTGGGTATATTCTTATTACGCCTTATTACCGGTAGCCAAGACAACATCGAAGATTAAATTAGCTCATCAAATGGTTTCGACCGGCCGGCTTGAAAGAGCTCATAAGCTTCTCTCGGCCGCTGCCGAAGCCGACCCGCTAAGCCAGGCAGCCTTGAGTCTAAATGGCAGGCTTTATCTGAGCGACTTTTACGATGGATTGCAGAGAAATGAGACCTCTTTGCTCAAGGCGCAAGAATTCTTGCTCGAATCGGTTGGCCGCAATAAGGCCGATTACAGAGATTATGAGCGATTGGTGGAAGTTTATATGCAGCTTTACGAAATCTCCGATGTTCGTGAACGAACCGATTGGCTCGATAAGGCGTATGTTAATGCTCGCAGTGCCGTCGAGCGTTATCCGGGATGTGCTCGGCTGCGCGTCGAACTTGCAAAAATTACAGAGCGGTTAGGAAAAAAGGACTCGGCTCTAAAGCAGTACAAAAAAGCAATAGAGATTGAGGATGCGTATCGCCAACAGTTCAAATTGATTTATCCCCGGCGGGAAGTCTTCAGCCGATTAGGCCGGGACAATTACGAATTTGCAAGAAAGCGCCTCGAAAAACTTGGGCACGAATAATTTTGACATAAACTAAGTGCTTAAAATAAGGTATAATTAGCAAATTTCTGTTAGAAACACCCGATTATGAAAACAAAGAAAGAAAAACAAACAGGAAAAGACGAGCAGATTTATCAGCTCACCACCTTGGTTGCAGGTGAATTCTCGCTTCAGGAAGTGTTAGATAAACTTGCCGAGGCAGCAGTAAAAATTACCGGCGTAAAGGCCTGCTCAATAAGACTTCTGGATGAAGAGGCCGGTGAGCTGAAGATGCGAAGCACCTACGGACTTAGCGAGGCATACCGCAACAAGGGCGTAGTATCAAAAAACGACCCTGTAGTAAAAGCTGCATTCAGTGGTAAAGCAGTGGTGCTGGATGATATGCGTGTTGACGGCAGGATAAAATATAAACAGGCGACCATAAAAGAAGGCCTTGTAAGTCAATTAACTGTTGCAATGAAGTTCAAGACCAATGCAATAGGTGTTCTTCGTCTTTACAGTCCGAAGCCAAAACGCTTTGATGAAGATGATGTTGCCCTTGCGCGGGCTGTGGCATCGCAGTGCGCTGTGGCTATAACAAATGCCAGGCTTTATACCCAGGCCATAGAAGGTGCTCGTATGGCCGAACAGATGCGACTGGCCGGCGTTATTCAGCGAAGAATGATTCCCGAAAAGGCCCCTTGTATAGAAGGGCTTGACATGGCCGCTGCCTATATCCCCTGTTTTGAAGTTGGCGGTGATTTTTACGACTTCATACAGATAAGTGACAGTTGCACTGCGCTGGCAATTGCCGATGTGATAGGCAAAGGCATCCCTGCAGCGATAATGATGAGTCTTTTCAGGGGCGCGGTACGAGCCTATGCCGATATGGACCGGGGCGGCAGCTCAATTAAGGCGATGGTTGAAAAACTTAATAAAATGGCTTGCAGCCACTGCAGGGACGGCGAGTTCGTCTCTTTGTTTTACGCTGCTGTTGATGTCGCAAATATGACTTTGAGCTACTGCAATTGCGGACACGAGCCGACACTTCTGATTCGAAATGGTCAAGTAAAGGAATTGTCTAGGGGCGGGCTTGTGCTCGGCGTCGAAAGCAACGCTGAATATGAAATTGAAACCGTCGCACTCGAAGAGGGTGATTTTTTGTTGTTTTACACCGATGGCCTAATCGACGCAGCTAATTTCGATGGCCAGTTGTGGGGCAGAGACAGGATGTTCAAGGCTGTAACGGTTTTTGCGAAGGATTCGGCCGAGCAGTCGCTTAAGAACATACTCGGATACCGAAGGAGATTTGTAGGGCTTGCAAGGCAGATTGATGATACAAGCTTGGTGGTAATTAGAGTTGGCAGTATGAAAAAGTTGGAATCGGTCGGTAGGAAGTGATTAAAGTTGGCGAATTTGGTTATCACAATTGATGGCCCTGCTGCAAGTGGTAAAAGCACAGTGGCCAGGCTGTTAGCCCAAAGAATCGGAGCCAATTTCCTCGATACCGGCGCTATGTATCGTGCAGTCACATTAGCTGCTGTCAAGGCAGGACTGGATTTGGAAGACGAAGAGGAATTGATTAAGGTTCTTGATGACAGCAAATTCAATTTTCGCATCGACAAAACCATGACCAGCATCAGCATCGATGGTCTCGATGTTACAGAGGAAATCCGAAAACCGGACATTACAGCCAATACTTATTACATCGCATCTTCACCGAAAGTTCGGGCAAAATTAGTACAAATGCAAAGGGTAATTGCGACTGATAAAACAAAGATTGTAACCGAAGGACGTGACCAGGGCAGCGTCGCTTTCCCTGAAGCGGCGGTCAAGTTTTATCTAACTGCATCCTTAGATGAGAGAGCTCGCAGGCGCCTCAATGAGCTCAGAGATAAAGGTTACGAAGAAAATTCTGAGACAATTAAAGCGGCAATTGAAGCGCGGGATAAAAGCGATTCCGGCAGAGATGTTGGGCCGCTTGTGCCTCCGAAGGATGCTGTTATTATCGATACAACTAATCTGACTGCAGAGGAAGTTGTGGAACAACTTATTGGTCGATTAAAAAAAAGGCCGACCCTTGAGTTCAAGCCAAGCCGAATCTGGATAGAGATAATTCAAATAAAGGGGCAAAAAATATGGTATTGGCTTGCGAGGTGGGCCTGCAGGCTCTTGTGCCTTTTTGCTTTTCATCTGCGTTTTTATGGCACCGAAAATATTCCCGATAAAGGCGGCTTTTTGTTAGTCAGCAATCATCAAAGCTATCTTGACCCCATTTTTTGCGGGGTAGGTCTGAAAAGGCACTTATTTTATCTGGCCCGAGACTCACTTTTTGATAACAGATTTTTCGGATGGCTGCTTGGTTCGGTCAATACGATACCGGTTAAAAGAGACAAAGCTGATTTGTCGTCTATCAGAAAGGTCATCGCCAAACTCAGTATGGGGCAAGGAGTGTGCCTTTTCCCCGAAGGTACACGAAGTATAGATGGCAAAATCGCACCTTTTAAAGCGGGCTTTGGCCTTTTGGCAAGACGCGCAAAAGTCGCTGTTGTGCCTGTTTTAATTGATGGCGCTTTTGAATGCTGGCCGAGACACAGGAGAATTTTTACGCCCGGCTCGATAGTTGTATGCTTTGGCCGGACAATAAAAGCCGAGCAGCTCAACAAAATGAGCGACAGAGATTTAGCAAAGTATTTAACTGATAAACTTAAGATAATGCAATGTCAGTGCCGAACAAAACAAGGCAAAATATCCTATGATTATCAACCGTTGTCTGCTGAAGCAATTGGTATTGAAAAATAACAGGCCTTTTACTTTGAGGTTTTTTTTATGAAGGTTATAGTCGCTGAGAATTGTGGTTTCTGTCATGGTGTCAATAACGCCATAACTATGGCAGAGAAGGTGCTCAAGCAGGAGAAGGATGTTTATAGTCTTGGACCCATAATTCATAACAATGAGGTTGTCGACAGACTCACAAAATCAGGTTTGAAAACCGTAAACAGCATAGAGGAAATACACTCCGGCACAGTTCTGATTCGTTCACACGGTGCTGCACCGGCTGTGATTGACCAACTTAAAGATAAAGGCATCAAAATCGTCGATGCGACCTGCATTTTGGTGAAAACAGTTCAGCGTATAGCCGGCCAGATGACAGAGCAGGGCTATAAAGTGGTAATTATAGGTGACGAAAAGCACCCCGAGGTTCAGGCTGTAATGGGCTGTGCCGGCGAGAAAGTTATAGTAATAGGCGATGAATCAGACCTTCACAAATTGCCTGAAAACGATAAGTTGGGGATAATTTGTCAGACTACACAAAGCTATGAATACTTCAGTAAAACACTTCAGAGCATAGTCCAAACCAGCTTCAACGAATTAAAAATAGTCAATACTTTGTGTAAGGAGGCAACAAAAAGGCAGCAATCAGCCGTTGAGCTTTGCAGACGGGTTGATGTTATGTTCGTGCTCGGAAGCTACAAAAGTGCCAATACCCACAAGTTGGCGGAACTTTGCAAACAACACAATAGCCAAACATTTCATTTGCAAAATTGGACGGAACTTGATAAAAGTACATTTTTCCAGAAAGAAGTGGCTGGAGTCACTGCCGGGGCCTCGACACCCGAGTGGGTGATTTCTGAATTCGTAATAAACTTAAAAAAACTTTGATTCTTATGGCCGGCAGTAATGCCTGCAAGGCCAGTTTGTAGATGCCAGCCATAACTTTATGGGTATATGCCGCAAGTAAAAAGTGGTAAGACATTTTGTTGTTAACGTGCAGTGGTGCACAAAGCCTGCCGGGGCTGACGTGGGGTCTCGGCGGCTCGAATAGGTGATAAGGTCCACGACACGGGAATTGTAGGTTTATGGTTGATAGAAATATAATCGATAGATTGGGATTGTCAGCCCAGCATATTGAGCATCAGGTTCAAGAAATGTTTACCGAGGAAGACAGTAAACTGCTGGAAGAAAGTCTGTATAAGAAGGTAGATTCACGCCTGCCCGGAGCTATTCTTAAAGGCAAAATTGTATCGCAAAACGGCAATGACATCATAGTCGAGGTTGGTCTGAAAAGTGAAGGCGTTTTAGATGCCAGCGAATTCGATAACGATGAAGAGATAACGCCGGGAAAAGAAATCGAAGTCCTACTGGAAGACGTAGACTCTGAAGGAGGGCTTATACTTCTAAGTAAGCGTAAAGCCGACCGCATAAGAGGTTGGGAGAACATCATAAACGAAAAGAGGGAAGGCGACACCGTTAAAGGAAAAGTTGTAAGACGCATCAAAGGCGGATTGTTGGTCGATGTGGGCGTCCCTGTATTTCTGCCTGCCTCTCAGGTTGACATAAGAAGACCCGGCGACATCAGCCGGTTCATTGGCAAGGAAGTCGAATGCAAAATCCTTAAGATCGATGTTGAGGGCAAAAATATTGTTATATCAAGGCGCAAGCTGGTCGAAGAACAGCGCAAAAGCGGCAAGGAAAAGATCCTCAGTGAAATTGAAGTCGGCCAGTTACGAAAAGGTGTTGTCAAGAATATTGCGGATTTTGGTGTTTTCGTAGACTTGGGTGGCCTCGATGGCCTGCTGCATATATCTGATCTTAGTTGGGGCAGAATATCTCATCCGTCAGAAGTTGTCCAGCTCGACCAGGAGGTCGAATGTGTTGTTATTGCTCTCGACAAGGAAAACGAAAAGATTTCACTCGGGTTAAAACAAAAAACTCCAAGCCCCTGGGAAAATGTCGCAGAAAAATATCCTGTGGGAGAAAAAGTCAGGGGAACTGTTGTTAATGTTATGAATTACGGAGTCTTTCTCCGGCTTGAGAACGGTATCGAGGGACTCATTCACATAAGCGAGATGAGCTGGACAAAACGATTAAGCCATCCCAGCGAAATGCTCAATCTCGGCGATGAAGTCGAAGTGGTTGTGCTGAGCATTAACAAGGAAAAACAGGAAATTTCATTAGGCCTCAAACAGACCGAAACAAACCCATGGGCCATTGCGACACAGAAATATCCTACAGGAACAATTGTAACTGCAGAGGTTCAGAGCCTGACAAATTTTGGCGTCTTTGTTGAAATCGAAGAAGGTATTGACGGCATGGTTCACATCTCGGATCTGAGCTGGACAAGGAAATATAGCCACCCCAGTGAGTTCCTGCAGAGAGGTAAGAAAATCAAATGTGTTATCCTGGACGTTAACGAGAACAAGCAGAGAATATCCCTGGGTGTCAAGCAGTTAACCGAGGATCCCTGGCAGCAGGCAATACCATCAAAATACATCCCCGGACACATTATCAAAGGCAAGGTGACAAAAATAACAAACTTCGGTGCCTTTGTTGAATTGGAGCCTGACCTTGAAGGGCTCCTGCACGTCTCCGAGCTTGCAGACCATAGAATTGATAATCCTGAAGAGATTGTCAAAGTCGGCGATGAGGTTGAAATTAAGATTCTTAAAGTCGATGCCGATGCACGTAAAATTGGACTAAGTTTGCGAAGGGTACAATGGGCAGCTAAAGAACAGACCGAAGGCCCGGAGAAAACACCGATTGAAATATCTCAGACCGACGATAAGGAAAAAGACCAGGCTGAAAAACCTGCGCATCCTGAAAATGAAGAGCAACCACCCGACGAGAGCCGGAATGATTCAAGTCAACCAGAAACTGATGTGCAGAAACAGGACGATGATTCTGAACAAAAAGACAAAGTTGTCCAATAGCGCACAGTTTATTTACCCAGACAGAAACAGACCGGCCTTTAACCGCCGGTCTTTAGGTTCTTGTACCAGTATTTGTAAAGTATAACAGACATAGCCGTAACTATCGCCAGGGAGGCGAAGAACGAGCCCCATTTCTTTACTACCAAAGCAGTCATCATCCAGAACAGCATAACCTGCCATATACAGGCTGGGCCAAGCAGTAACAAGTCGCGTCTGTTTTCTTTTTTAACTTCTGCTACAAATGTTGGGTCACAAGCCTGCCTTACAGGGCCCCAGAACCCAAACGGTTTGATTCTCTTATAGAACTCTATTAATACTTCCATCTCTGTTGGCTTACCAAAGAACACACCTATGATCGTACCTAAAGTAGATATCGACATTACCAAACAGAACATGATATGTTCCGGTGCGTCGGGCAGGAATAATTTCTGGATAATAGCGCTTAATAATCCAAATGCCATACCAAAAGCAAAACCCATACCGTTAAATCGCCACCAGAACCATTTGAGGATATTCGGAGCTAAAACTCCCGTCGTCAAGCCCATTATAATCCATGCCCAGATGGAATTAATATTAGGAATCTTCAAACCAAGAGCAACTCCCAGAACAACGATAGCGATAGTAGTAATATAGCTGACTTTTATGAGGTGTTTATCTGAACTTCGAGGCCTTATGAATGCACCGTAAAGGTCTTTTACGAAGTACACCGCAGATGAATTGATAATCGAATCGAGAGTTGACATTGCCGCTGCGATTAACGCTGCAATAAATAATCCCTTTAGGCCGATTGGGAAGTAAGTCTGAATAACGGCAGGAAGTGCCATTTCCGGTTCTGCAATTTTTTCTTTTATACTGATAGCCAGAACTGCAATCGCCATCATCAAAAGGAACCTAAAGCTCATCATGACTACCCATTGACAAGCTATAAGCGAACTTTCTCTTTCATTTTTTGCAGCGTAATATCTTTGACTGGTCCATGCGTCGTGAGGCTGGGCAAAACCAATAAAGATATTCGAAGCTATCCAGAAGATAAGTAAAACTCCCAAAAACTTCATATTTGCATAAGCCTCTGGTAAATCGGCCGGCGGCCAGTCGGACAGGCTTAAACTGAACCAACCTTGCGGGGCATTGGCTGCGTAATACTCAGCCGTACCAATAGTCAAAGCCTTTAATGTAATAAACACGATTACAACCATTACAAGAACACTTTGAAGCAAATCGGTATAGACAACGCCATAGAAACCGCTGGCGACGGTGTAAACCAGGACGATGCCAAAGAAGATTATGCCGCAGGTGTTAGGCGATAAACCAGGGATGTACATAGCAAGAAACTTGCTTGCCCCGACAAAGAAATAACTTATACATGGGACAACGACTATCATTACTGATAATGCCGTGAGCAATTTTGCTAAGGTACCTTGAATGCCCCGGCCAAATCGAAATCCCATAAGCTGTGAATTAGTCATGACGCCACTGCGGTTAAGCCATTTGCCCATAAAGATCATCAAAAAGGCCAATATCAGTGCGATTGCTCCGCGAAACGCTACCCAGTAGCCCTTGACACCAAACATATAAAAGAATGATGTCTGCAGCATTGTTCCCGACATATCAACATAAGTTGCCATGCCGGAAACACCGAGTATAAACCAGGGAATAGAATGACCACCAAGAAAATAATCATCCAGGGATGCAGATGCCTTTTTGGAAAGCAGCAACCCCAAAACGGTAACAATAACAAAATAGCTAATTATCACCCCTGTATCAATTCCATGAAGCATTCTTAACCTCCCATGTAAAACACTTTCTCTAAGACATCAAATCTGTAAACAGCTACTCCATATCCCTTAAGTGAGAACCTATAACCGTCAGCGCCTGGTTCCAGCATCTCATCTGAAATAAGTTTTGCCGGCTTTACCCATTCAGCCGGGCAATTAAACAGGATATCTTTCTGAGGTTCATTGGTTGGATTAACAGCAAAAAGATAAACATTATCGTTGAGCATCAAAGCTTTAGCTAATGCCTTGGTATCACTCTTAATTTCGAGACCTTTACAAACTTTGCCGAGCAGTATCGCATTTTTCAACGACATAAGCTCGGAATTCAAATTTGCTATCGAATTCCACAGATTACTTTCCGGCAGGAACCAGTATTTTCTTTTCGGATTTTTTGGCATGCCTTCTGTAAGTGGTTCGTGGGTGTAATAAGAATAATAAAATACACCCCTGGCTCCGGCTATAATGGCAGTATAAACCTGCGAACGCACCTGGTCGTATGTCGGTTCAAAGCCGTTCCAACCTTCGGTTGTTGTGAAAAGCTGAGGTGCAATAAATACACACGTCGTTGGATCGTAGTTTAGCATTTTTTTACAGCTTTCAACACGGTCTGTTATTTTGCTTAAATCACTATCGGGACCTTTAATAAAATAAGGATCAGGAACAGCAATATCTACCATCCGGCTGTTGCCAAATTCTGCCGCAGGATCACGTGAACTAAAAGCCGTCATTACGGGATGATATGGTTCAGTTTGCTTGTAGACATCATAAAGTGTCGTACATGTCAGTTTCATCGATTTGTCCGGCTCATCCAGTGCGTACCAACTGAAAACGTTAGGCTGATCGGCAAGCTTAGCTACATTACCAAGTTCTTTTCTGCTCTCCGGTACCACCATAAGACCGTACTCGGCAGCGGCCTGATAGAATTCTTTATTACCTGCATACCATGAATAGTGAACAGTATTGAATCCCCTTTCCTTTACGCTTTTGAGCATTTCGTCACGGGTAAGTCTATCAGAAGAAACGCCTTTTTTATTGTCTGTGTTTATGATATCTATCACAGGATCACTTGTGTGATAAAGACCCAGCATTAAAAAAGGCTCACCTTTATAATAAGGCACACCGTTACGAATCAATACCGAGTTTTTCTTGTACGGATATTTTGTTATCTCCCAGCTTCCAAGTTTTTTGCCGAGAACATTCTTAGCCATTATATGGTAATACCCCGTCTCGAGCAGAGTAAAATCTATCTCTATCCTGTTGTTTCCCTCCGGTTTGTAAGGCTTATTTGAAATTTCTGTTCTCTGTACCGGGCACCTGTGTCCTTTTTTGCCGCGGGCAAGCTCTATTTGAACAGATGAGGTTCCATTGGCGCCACTTGCTTCTAAGATTGCCTTTTGGCTGTCTGTCTTATCAAAAACACATCTGCTTGTAGGCGAAATAAGCTTAACGCTCAGCTTTTCAGATGAAAAACCCGACGCAGTTACAAACAGCATCAAAAATACAAAATATATGTTGGGTTTAGAAATGACAGAAGAAAATATCGGTTTGGTCTTACTTGAAAAATTCATATCTATATCCTCACTACTGCGTTTTAAAAAATAACCTGAACCGTCAATAACAGTGTACATGAATCACTTCTTTGGCTTAATTTCCAGCACGCGTATTTCCCAGGGGCCTAACATTTCCATTCGTTTTATTATCCCTGCGGGAACAGTCCCTTCGATTTTATTACACTCGGGACTGATTCGAGAAATTACATATTTGCCGGATGGGCTTTTAATTCCGTATTGGCTGGGTTCTACACAAAAATCGATAGTGCTTTCTTTTTTCAGATAATTAACCAGAAAAATTCCTAAAGAATCATCTTCGGCTTTGAAGATACTACCCTGAATAATCGGAAGCGTCTGTCTGCTTTCTCTTCCACGGTAAGGCCCTGTAGCGGGAGCCTGACGGGTATACCATGGTTCTGTTACTGTCTCAGTATGCTCAATGGTATCAACAAGTTCACCGTAGGTTAAAAACTTTTTCGCAGCAACACGGTACTTGCCAATTTTTTTAAGATAAGCGGCTTTGTTAGAATGCTCAGGCTTGAACACATCAAAACCCATCCATCCATTTTGACATCCCCAGATAAAATCCCTACCTTGAATCATAATCCAGCCTCTGTCGGTGCAGCGAAAAGAAGCAGGACTGCCCATATAAATTGCATAGTCACCATAGACTGCAGCTAACATCGGAATCGACCTTCCGTCATAGCCGGAGCAGGTAAGAAACGCATCAACGCCGTCAATAAGATACTCGACTGCCATTTCGGAAGTTATGGTCATATCTCTGCCCTTGCTGTGTGCAACGGCTTGAATCTTCTCGAACATCTTTCTGTAACCATCTGCCCACCAGCAGCCACCTCCAAGTGGATGTCCATGAGACTCATCGAAGCAAAGCCGTGCCATCGAGCAAGCTGCCTGGTCTATATAAATTGCATTTATCCCTAATTCATCGGCGAGGGTATCGACAATTTCTGCAACCCTGTTCTGCCAGAATTCGGTATAGGGACACATCGGCGTCATTCTGCCGGATCGCTGGCCATATACTTCAAGGTACGGCACAGCAGTCTGGTCTTTGGCCGCATAGGGCAGATAATCATCGAAATCGGCATTGAGGGTATCGACTATCCTGCCGTTGATGTAAGGCATGATGATAAGTCCCTGCGAGACAAGTTTTCGTGCCCTTTGGGCGACGCCGGGCTTGGTTGGTAAATAATGCGGGTAATACTTATCAAATGGTATCTCGTGCCAACGATACAAATGTGCTGCCAAAGGCACATCAAAGAATTTCTGGGCATCGATAAAGGGGTCATTTCCCTTATCTGCGGTATATGCTGTTTCGGGCCCGGGATAAACTTCTATTTTCATCCATAACCCAAGGTCTTTGACTGCCTGGGGGACACTGCTGCGCTGCGAAAGTTTACCTTCACAGGTCCAGGGCGCAGTAATGGCAAACTGGCGGTAAATCTTACAGCCCTTCATCCAGTCTCCCTGGTAAACACCTATCATTACAGGAAAAGGGTCTTTGTGGTCACTGCCCGGCACTGCCATATTTTCTGCATCGGTTGTCACATAGAACTGGTCTCCGGGATTAATCGTGAACTTTTTTCTCCACGCCCGCTTGTCATGAGTTGCCATATACACAGCTTGTGAGCCTTTGACTGCACATAAGAACTGCATCGGCATTTCCCCGCCACGATAATTGCGCGATACCTTTCTGGAACAATGTTTGTAAAGAGTGCCCCAGTTGTAGCCGGGGATGGCAATATCATATTCTTCCGGCTTTAGATACCCGCTGAATTTTGGAAACTCCACCTCCCAAAGACCCCACATATCAGAATCATTATCAACGGATATTCGCCAGCAGGCTATTCCGTTATCTTTGGGCAAATCAATCGTAACTTGAACGTTGATGACACCCTCTTCCCGCCACCAGGCCATTTTTCGCCATTCGAATACTGCTCTTTTCGTACCATCAGCCAGCGTATCGAATTTGGCGCCGGTGCAGGGGACATCGGTATTGGACAGGTTCTTTTGTGTAATTCCGTGTGCCAGAACCAGCTCCCACAATTTGTGTTTTTCCTTGAGAGGCTGGATATGGTTTAGGCCTGTTTTTTTATCTATCATTGCTGCCAGACCCATATATTGGGCATCGAACTCAAATCGGACGAAGTCATTTTCCAAAACAGGTCTTTGTTCTGCTGAGAATGAGTGCCCTGCCGAGATAGATAAAACAATGATAGCACATACAATTAAGGTTTGGGGATAAAACTTTAGCAGCCGAGTTTTATTTCGCATTTTAGCTTCCTTGTTGAGTCTTCAAGCATTTTTTAAGCACCAAAGTGTGATTTGATTCGGCAGGACAATAATTGATATTGCGAATTACTTCAAGCTATTTATTATTGAAGTTGATACTTTAACTCAAAACTTAAGACTAAAAATTAAAAACTAACTTTAACGCTTCTGCCGCCGCTTCTTGGTCCACTGCTGATAATCAGGAACATAATGCGGATAGTTTTGCCTTCCACTCGGAGGCTGGTCTTTGCATATCGAGCCGATTTTTGCCTTAGGGGAAGTGTATTGGCTTTGGCCTAATGGCATTGATTCACAGTGACCGTCAACAAAAACTACGTTAGCCTTGTCGTTGTGCCGAAAACAGGTCGTAGGGCAAAGGTTCTTTTCCCAGGACATGCAATTGGTTGACAGTATATATGGCGGGTCAACAAGTGCATTATTTTCCAGAACAGGATTAGCACCCGTATAGTCCCAATCCAGCATCGTATCGGCAAAAGCAATTACCTTATCAGGGCCTATAACCGTTGTTATCCTCTGCCATGGACGGTGCCTTATATTCGACCAGGGATTGACGGGAGGGCTCAGGTAGTAACCATTGTACCCGTAGGTACTTGTCAGCCACTTGAGGCTGTCCGGCTCGCTGCCAGGCTTGCCTTGCAGTCTGTATGTTCCATACTTTTGAGTTGGGCATTCGTAAACACTATTTTTGCCAAGTTCGCTCTTTAGATACGGCCAAACGAATCCTTTTTCGTGGTCAATGCCGTTAGAAAGTTTCTGACCCCACCAGTAGGTATCGGTGCCAGGCTCATAACAGGCCATCGCATATGAATCATAATCATTTGCATAGCACTGAAAAGCGTAACCTAATTGTCTTAAGTTACTAAGACAAACAACCGTTTTAGCCTGCTGCCGGGCGAGCTGTAATGAAGGCAGTAAAATAGCCATAAGTACCCCGATGGTTGAGATGACCACGAGCAGCTCAACAAGTGTAAAACCCTTCCTCATGAAGTTTTCATCCACTTTTGATTGTTTACATCCTTGGCTAAACATTTATTTTAATACCTTTAACCAGTCTGCCGCTAACAACGCAAAATCAGCTATGTTAACTTTGCCGTCAAGATAAAGGTCAGAGCGAATCAGGCCGACAGAATCATCAAACAGCCATACTTTCATCATCTGCTCCAGGTCAGGTATCCCAACCTCATCATCTTTGGTAATATCCCCTAATAATGCCGGCTGGTTAAACTTAAATAGACCATCGTAACCGGTGGTGTAGATACTATCATAAGTTACTGCCGGGCTGTTTCCGCTGCCTGAATAATGGCCAATTGTGAAGTTAGGCTCATCCGGTGTCAGCTTGGTATCGAAAATGTATAAATCAGTATATGGCCCATATATCCCGATTGCGCCGACATACAATTTGCCATTGGCATAGGCCGGTTGATGCGTCCAGCCGCCTACAATCATACTTGCAGGTGTTTCCCATAGTTTTACAATCGAAGTCCCTAAGTCGCGATAGGTTTCGACCTTAGGCCGCGAACCATACCCATCCAGCCCTCCGGCAATATAGATTCTGTCGCCTACCACAATTGGTGTGGAGCTGGTCCGTTCGGTCTGAGTTATCCAAACGATACTACCATCATTACAGTCAATCTTGCATAATGCCGAATTATCCTCCTGACCATAAAAATCGTAGTTTGCGGCGTAAAGGAAACCTTTCTCTGTAACGGTTACTCCACCACAAAAACCCTTAAAATTCGGGTCTGTTGCCCTCCACAACCTTCGAACATAAGTCGCTTTGGCATCATAAGCATGAACCGTGCCGCCGGGGTTGGGATTGCCGCTTTGCCACGAGCCATTTGGGTCGGTAACACTTGCGACATACACAACACCGTCTTTATAAGCAGGCGTATTTCCACTGGTTCCACCCAATATATCCGACCATACAATCTCACCCGGCTGATAAGGATTATTGGTGTCGGTGGTATCCAGATTGATGCAGTATAACCTTCCATCTGAACTTTCGTAGTCGGAGTAATCGGTGATAAAGGCCCGAGCATAAGGAATATCATCAGCCACGCAAACAGAAGCGTTAACCACCCTGTTTTCCAGTTGCGTTGACCATAGTTCTGCGCCGCTGTTGGCATCAAAGGCATAAACTTTATAGCCCGAGCCAATAAGAAGCCTGTTATGCTCCGAATCAATACAAGGACTCGACCATGAACCCATAAACGCCTTTTCGACAATACATGTCCATAAAATCCGGCCAGAATTGGTGTCATATGCGATTATCTGACTATTCGTGTATTCGTCATACTCATCATAATATTTTGCATACGCATAAACCTTGTTGTTATAGACCACTGGGCCGGTCGCTCCTTCAAATTCAACATAACAGGTTGGGTCCTGAGGGTCACTGTTGGCGTCCCAAACCAGGGTGTTGACATCAATAGTGTTTGGCCCATCAACGGCAATACTATGCCTGCCTGCAGTGTGACCATAGTGTGTCCAGTCATTCCCCCCTGCGCCGGCAGCGGTCGTTACGCAAAAACAAATCGTTAGAAAAACTATTTTTTTTCTTCCGTGGAACAGCATTTTCCTCTTTATCTCCGTGTGAGGCTGTTGATACAACCCCACCAGTTTATTGAGGTGAAGCTTTAGCTGACGGCACTTATGCCCTGCGTATGCCGAGTAGCAAACCACCGATGCTCAACAATACAATTGTAGTAGGCTCCGGCACTGCCGAAACGTCGGCAAAGGCATCTATCTCAGCCGACCACGTATCAGTTAGGTCCTGAAAAACTTTTACGTACTGGATCCAACCTAACCCTGTCTTCGATATATCTATACCAGTCCCGCCGCCGGAACCATCATACAAGGCCAGGATTTCAGCATATACTTTGCCGTCCCAAACGATGGCAGGATCGACAGGTTTAGTAAAATCACTAAGTATGGAACCATCTGCACCCTGAGCTGTCGAAGTATCTGTATAAGCCTGGGTGGGAAACAAATCGTCGGCAAAAATATCTGAAATATCGAACCAGTTGAACCCGTCCTGGCTAACCGAAATCATCGCCGGTTCTGAAGGAATGCCGTCGGCGAGACCGTTGGGCCAATCGCTGTCCCAAAACATCGAGTTACCGAATATAAGAAAGTCAATACCAAAAGGATTTAGTGGATCATCCAAGACCTGATGGTCGAATTTGACAACCAGCGAGCCGCCGGCACCAATACTGACAATCTGCTCTGTCGTCCAGGCCGAGGCAAAAATCGTAACATCCTGATCACCGGAAGGCCAGGCTGGGACCGAAAATGAAGGCGCCCCCAATACTGTGCCAGGGTCGTTGTAGCCTATTTGGGCATTTGTTCCTTCGGTATAGCTGATTATTTCGGCAGCATACGGCCCGGCCGAAACCACCGACCTGGCCGCCAGAATTACAATTAACAAACCTAAAAGCAATTTTTTAAAACTCGGCAGTCTTTTTGAAACCATAGTTTCTTCTCCTCCAATTCAAGGATTTACAATTTACTCTTCCAATTTTTTGCACTTATTTCTACTTTCTCATTTTGCTGCACACGAAAAACCTCACGTGTAAATAGGACGTCAGTGTTTGCTTTGCGTTTCTATTTACCTCCTTTCATTTCACCAGGCCTTATCGCCAAAACATTTCAGAAAAGAAAAAAACCGCCGTTCCCACAACGGAAACGGCGGTTTTTTATCATCAAGCTCAAATCCAACCCACAGCCAGCCAATAAACATTGGCCCTGACGGATGCACTGCGTTCCGAATCGCGAGAACACAAAGGATACCGTCTTGCAACTTATTGCAAAATCGGCTCCCTTATAAATGCGCAACTAATCACAGGCAGGTTTTCTGACTCGCATCTTACCTTAAGACCCCTTCCCGTTTATCCGGAGTTTATTTTTACATTGAAAGTAAAAATCCCGGACATAAACAGTGGGCTGAAAGGCCGGATCGTATAATCCGTCATCCGGCAGCTTCCAAAACGTCTTGCGGATTTCCGAGCAGTATCGGAACAGACGCTCACAGCGGCGCGACCGCCGCGGCTTTTAACCGCGTTCCCATTTGGATATCCCAAAGTACAAAACTTTGAGACCTGCAATTAAGACCTATCTCTTTTTCAAAGAGCAAACTGCTAATCTCTTAACAGACTCTGCAAAACTTTTCAAATAGAAAATGGATTTTTTTACTGCTTAAGAAAAACAATAACAGCCGCCAGAACCAAAATTGCCAGTACACATACACTGACAGCAGTTACAAATATCCACATAAATCGTCTGTTTTGCTTGCTCATCACATACTTTAGATACCTGTCACTTGTAGCGAAAGTCTTGCTCATCTGCATAATACTGTCTGTCTGGCCTATGGTACTCTGATTAAGCTTGTCCAGCGTCTCATTAAATTTACCCAAACTCTCGTTCATCTGCACATCGGTATCGGCAGCGGCAGCGAGCTGATGATCAATATCAACAAGGCAGTCTGTCTGCTTTGCGCTTTGATAAGGTATCTTTTCAACTACATCGAGAAACTGCTGCTCTTTGGAAGATGCAGACTTTAACTGCTCAATAAGCTGCTCTGTCAGTTTCCTTTGCTGCTCAATGACAGCCGGCAGGCTCTCCATCAACCTGGGCAGCCTGTCCATCCGTGTTATCAAATTCTCCTGCTGATTAACCTGTCGGCCAAGATGCTCGTTAATGGACACAAGCCGATCAATAAGTTTATTAAAGCCCTCCTGAAGTTTTTCAAGTGACTGAGCCCTGTCTGCCGGCTGCATTTTCTTGACAATTAGTGAATTATCTTTAGCTTGGCTTTCTTTGAGTTCATCATTTGAATCCTTAGATTCTAACTCCGGGGAAATTAAACCTTCATGATCTATTGAGGGCTGATTATCTAAGGTTGCTGATAACCTCTGTGCTCGAAGCCAGTGGTATGCTCTGGACCATAAATCCTTTAAGCCCATTTGCCAAAACTCCTATAAAAAGTCAGCACTGATTGGCTATAATGATATACAAAACGAAGCGGATTGTTAAGGCAAATCTTCTCATTTATCTTCTCTGCTCCGATTGTCACAGGATATCACAGGTATTCGACAACAGGCAGCGGTCGGATTCGAACCGGCGAATAACGGTTTTGCAAACCGTCATCGGTAAGATGTAAGTCAGGCCAATACCAAAAGTTATAAAACAGCCTTGAAAGATGGCTCATCTACTTTTATCATAATTCAATCTTTGAAGATGCCTCTGAAGAATTAATGACTGAAATTATCGAAAAGTAAACAAAAATAATTGACATATAAGGATGAAGAAAAAATGAGAAAAGTTTATATAGTATCGGCCAAGCGAACAGCTATTGGGACATTCGGTGGAACGTTGAAGAGTGTCAGTGCAGTTGATTTGGGTTTGATAGTTGCTAAGGAGCTTTTAACCAAATCCGACATTGACGTAAAAGATATAGATGAAGTGATATTTGGCAATGTGTTATCAGCAGGCCTCGGGCAGAACGTAGCCAGGCAGATTGCAATTAAAGCCGGTATCGGATTTGAGATTCCTTCATTTACAGTAAACAAGGTTTGTGCATCAGGCATGAAAGCAGTCCAGTTGGCTTATCAGGCAATAGCCATCGGCGAAGCTGATGTTATCCTCGCAGGCGGCACAGAAAATATGAACCAAGCGCCATATCTAGTCCGCGGAGCCAGGTTCGGCTTGAGAATGAACGACTCGACCATAGTGGATTCGATGGTAAAAGACGGATTATCCTGTGCCATTAATGACTATCATATGGGCATTACTGCAGAGAATATTGCAAAAAAATATGGTATTTCGAGACAGCAGCAGGATGAATTTGCCGCGCGAAGTCAGCAAAAAGCGGCAAAAGCAATTGCAAGCGGCGAGTTTGCCGAGGAGATTGTTCCGGTTACAGTCAAGAAACGTAACCAAACCATTGAATTTAGGACAGATGAACATCCCAGAGCAGGGACAACAACAGAAGTATTATCAAAACTCAGGCCTGCTTTTCAGAAAGACGGTACCGTAACCGCCGGCAACGCCTCGGGAATAAATGACGCAGCAGCAGCCCTGATTTTAGCCAGCGACAAATTCATTAAGGACAACAACATCAAACCTATGGCCGAGTGCATAGATTTTACATCTGTTGGAGTGGACCCTGCAATAATGGGAATCAGCCCATCTGTTGCAGTAAGTAAAATTCTTAAGAAAACCGGAATAAAGTTAGATGACATAGAGATTTTCGAATTGAACGAGGCTTTTGCCGCCCAGTCGATTGCGGTGTTAAAGGAAACAGGCATTGACCCGGAAAAGATAAATGTCAACGGCGGAGCAGTTGCTCTTGGACACCCAATCGGGGCTTCCGGAGCTAGATTACTTGTTACTCTGCTGCATGCTATGAAAAAACGCAACTTAAAAACAGGCCTTGCCTCTTTGTGTATCGGCGGCGGGATGGGAATGGCATCTATTGTGAAAAGGAACTAAACCTTAAATAAGCACACCTTGGCGGCTTTGTTCGGTGTCCGGAGGAGTGATTTTTCGGAACAGCAGGTCGCTGTCAGCCACAAACGGCTTAAAACTTTTGTTCCAAATTGTTGCTTCGTCACTATTTTTCCTGCTTAAAACGTATCAAAGGCTACCTCGGTTAGGGACGTCCATATCCCGATACCATACTGTAATGCTTCAGCCGGAATATATCCAGGAAGCAATTGACAGATTGGAGAACCTATGTACACTATGTGGACACCAAAGCAGGCAAGAGATGTAATGGTTTTTCGTAACTCCTTGTCATTAGACAGCCGGGCCCGTAGCTCAGCGGTTAGAGCAGTGGACTCATAATCCATTGGTCGTAGGTTCGAATCCTACCGGGCCCATTGATGCAGATATCACATCTTTTGGCAGTAGTACGGTTGTAGTTTTTCATTGAGAGATTTGCGTTAGTACTACAGCGCAAGTTAAAGTTTTGCTAATGGCGATAACATACTGATATATAAGCAGATACGACAATTATATTAAATATCAAAATTAACCCCTCATGGGTAAAATATCAAAATTACAATGCAAAATTCAAAAATTACAAAAGATGGTACCAAACACAAGCAAGCCAAGCACAAATGATAAGTGCATAAGTTGCTTATGTCTTATGTGCTTATGTTCTTTTTGATTTTTAATATGTCATTTTGCATTTTACCCCCTAAGGGGTTAATTTTTAATCTTTGATTTTTGTCCGTAAAAAAGCGTTTTTTTACACTAAGTTGCGCTGTAGTATTAGTGTCCTGGAAAAATATAACTTCAGCAATACTCAGGGACACAAATTCCCGCCCACTTGAAGACCCTGACAATAGTCTAATCAACTCAAACTGGTCGTTTTGGTTGCAATAATTACCGTAAGTGCATTATTGACAGTAAGATAAATAAGTTTATCTCAGCGCTCGGCCACTTGTCATTGCCACGGCCTGTCGGCCTGGCAATGACAATGTAGCAGGTTACTTCTCAGAAAAGCAGGGCCCCTATAAAAATCAATCGCGGCCTATGTTAAATTATCAACATAGGCCGCGAATTGTTGCAAATCACTAACTAATTGCTGGGTAATCAG
>JAFGRL010000107.1 GCA_016935195.1 Sedimentisphaerales bacterium | reverse complement strand
CGATAAACCTCTTGAGGTGGAGCTCTGCTCCAACTCAAGTATTAAAATCATATCACTGGGCACCGGTGAGACATATGTCAGTATATACAATCCGTCCGGACGAACCTCTGTTTGCAACTTCAGCATCCCAAAAAGTAAGGCCACCGCTGTCGGCACAAATATTCCAGTAATTGTGAGTAGGATAATTGGTAGGATTTCGGGTGAGCCTTGCTCAGAAGAAATTTTTGTTAATGAGAAGATGCTAAACGGTACGGCCGAAGCCATTGACAGAACAACTAACCAACGAAGCCACAAGCCAAATCTCTGCTCTTCACGATAGATAAGTTCATTTTCTCCAGTCATTACTACTCTCTCCTATTTTATTGCCCAGCCGCAGGGTGCCATCATAGGATTGGCGATGTTGATAACATTTAACCGGTAAACAGATCAAAAATATTTCCGAGCATACTGGACGAAGTCCTAAATTGTCTCGGCAAAAAGCCTTGCCTCCGCGCCTTCTAAAGTTCTATCTCCACAGTTTGTGTGCCACATAATAGGTCTCTGCTTATTCTGGTTCGTTACCCGGCAAAGCACTTGATATAGTTTCCCAGTATTTGTTGCCCTTGACTTTCTTTAAATGTGCTGGCACAAACAGTGACACAAAGACACTTATTGCTGCAGCTGCTGCACCAATTACAAATGTCCACTGATACCCAAGATACTTCCAAGCTAAGCCGCCACACAAAGGCATGATAACTGCCGCTATATGGTTAAAAGCAACGCCCATGCTCAACGTAGCCGTATGTTCATTGAGAGGAGCTATACGATTAACATATGTTGTCAGTGCCATTACAAAAACAAAGAATAAACCATCAACTATATAAATTGAATATAGTAAATACTTGTTGCTGATAAAGGCGTATCCAACAAAAAAAACAGCTAACGATGCATAATAGAAAACAAGAATAGTTCTTTCACCAAATCGGTCGATTAAGCGACCTGCTAAAGGCGATGTAAATAAGTTAACGCCCTGAATGATCAGCCACAATACCAACATAGTTATCAATGGTGTGCCATGCATTCTCACCAATAGAAAGCCTGCGAAAGCAATGAAGATCTGTTTTCTCCAGCCTTCAAGAAAGTTTAGGAGGTAGTAAAGACTATACCTTTTTCTGAAAACTATTCTGGCTCCAGGGGTTTTGATTCCCCAAGGTATGACAATACATGTAAATGCAGCCATAAATAAAACTGCCCCAGCAACCAGGTATAGTGAGCGAATATGCATTTTAACAATATGGAGAATCAGTGCAATTAAAAGCCCTGCACATGCACCAGCAGCCCCAAAAGCATGAACTTTACCCAAGCAATAACCTTCACGGCCTGGTTTTGCTAATGCCAGTGCCATGGAGTTTGGTAGCGGCATCCAAATATGTGACCCTTGGCTCCACACAAGACTTACCAAGACAAGCCAAAAGAAATCTGGCACGAAAGCGTAAGCACTAAGCCCGGCAGCAAACAGGATTAGCATCAGTGCCCCAATTAAAGGCTCTGCTAAACCAGCAAGAATTGCCAATGCTCCAAAAGCAACTATTCCACAAGTCTCACGAAAGGTTTCGAGCAGACCCTGCTGAAATCCTGTGACATGCATTTCTTCTGCCACAAAATTGGAATTAAGGGACAGTTGAAGAGTCAGTGCACAGCCTACTCCTGCTACTGTCATACAAAGAAAAACAAAACCTCTTCGGCGTTTTTTGTCGTTCAAAACAGTGCTGATAAGACATCTCCGTAACAAAGCAATTTGAAATTCTTAGTTTGTGTGCCACATAATTCACTTCGACTATAAACTCTCAAGCTGCTCCGTTGGCAAGGGACGGCCAGTTTGAGTTATATAACTATTTGCCCATTATCAATCAACCATTTTAGGGATTAACAAATAGTCTCTGTTGAAAAATATTTTGGCTTATACCCCAATAACTGCTTAGCCTTGTCAATACTATAATTGGGACTGTGTGCGATATAGAAAAACTAGAAAAAGACTAGAGACAGTCACCTATTTTTGCTATTCTGCATTTCCTTATCAAACAACAGGCTCGTAATTCCAGTCAATTAAATTCGTATCTCCCTTTGACTTTGCTGTGGGTAAAACTCTTATGGTTTCAACTCCCTGTTACTTTTGCCTCCTCGTGCGCAGTTAGTTATTCCTTATCGTTCCAGTACTGCCATTATATCCTTGGCAAAAGTTTTACCAACGCCGGGAATTTGTTCTAATTCCTGTAAGCTGGATGATTCCATAAAAAGCTGCCTCAGATACTATTCAGCAATCACTATTCACTAATACTACAGCGTGACTTATGCTTATAAAGCCGTTTTATAGCAAAAAATCAACGATTAAAAATTAACCCCTTAGGGGGTAAAATGCAAAACGACAAATAAAGTTTCAAAAATGTGAGTTTACATGTGTAACGATTATACCGGCAAGTTCATTTTTGAGCGACTACAGGCTGAGGTTCATATTCTTTTCCGAAATTGGCCATTCTGTAGTTCGGCATTTCAGCGGTCATCTTGTAATAAGACATTTTGTCCTTGTGAGCGTCGGCGCGATCCCGCCATCTTCTTCTGGGGCCGTAAATATCTGTAGTCGGGACCGGATACTGCCCTTGCATCCATTTAGGAAGATCAGAGTAGGCTTGCCTGTCTTCTTTTTCGGTTATGAAAAGAAATTGATTTGCCCCAAAGACATTACCGTCTTTTTTCTGCTTAAAGTACAAGACTCTCCAGGCCAATTCAGCCAGGCGTTTGTCTTTTATTTGATCCTTGGATTCACGAAGAATTTTTTCTCCTTCCTCGCCGAAAGCCAGCAAAGCATTTCCCGCGGGTTGATAGCCCCATTCATAATCCTGACGCATGTTGCCATCGCCCATCTTCGTAAATAGTTCTTTAGAAGCTTTAAGCATTTCATCCCTTAAAGGACGTATTTTTTCTTTATTGTCTTTTACTATCCTTTCGATAGATGCAGCGGCCCTGTTGGCAACGGTAACGTCATTGTCTTTTGTGGCTTCAATCAGAATATTGACAACTTCAGGATTATTTCTTATTTCACCAAGGGCCATCGTAGCAGCGAAGCGCGGGTAGCTGTGTAGGTCATTATCAAGGACGTACTTTAACATTGGTATATCAGATGCTTTAGGATGAGCCCGCCAGAAACCACGTATAATGTGGGCACGGACAAGATGGTTAGGATGGTGCATGGCCTGCTGGGTTAAGTAATCGCGGTTGGCTTTGCTTCTGTCAACCAAAACCCGGAATGTGTCACGTGCCATTTCACAAAGTGGATGGACGCCAAATTTGTTCACGGTTTCTACGAGTTTTTTTGCGGTGTTTGGTCCATTGTTATAGCGAAGGGCCTGGACAGCTTTGCAACGAACACCGTTTTCAGGGTCGAATAGGGCAGCTTCAATAACGGGTATTGCCGCGGCGTCTTTGGATTTGCCTAAAGCAAGAAGAGCCAGACGCTGCAAAACAACGTTATCACTTTGAGCTAAAGGGATCATCTCTTCTGTCTTAGCAGCGGCGCCTTTGTCGATTACTTGAGAAAGATAACCCATTTTCTGGTAGATATTCCCATCTCTTAAAACATGTTCTTTCTGTTTAGGATAAAAGGTTCTGGTCAAATAGTCCTGGTCTTCCCCTGCTACAAATACAGGTCTAAGGCCTTTTTTATAGAACTGGGTCCAGTTTTTATCATCAAGGCCGGAAGTAACGAAAGAGACGGTCGAATCAATACCGCGGGTAAGCCATAAACAATCCTTAACGGTTTTAGCCTGAGTGGCTCTGTGAGAGTTACCGTAAACACAGAATTCATCAACTATTCCCTCTTCGGCCCAGGTTTCAAGATCAAAGTAAATATTGCCGAGCGTAAAGAACGATTGCGGCAATGTAGCCCAGTTACCTGGGCGGTGTGAATATCTTGGATTGATGAACATGCCGAGCTTAATGTTATGTTTGGCTAGTTCTGCTTTCATCTCTTTTAAGAAAGCTGTCATATATTCGCCGCGAAGTTTGATCCAGTCGGACCGGCTTGCAGATTTTTTAAACGGCTCGGTCCTGATATCGATACCGTAACGTTTCTTAAATTCCTTAACGATTGGTTCACTGTAACCGAATTCGTCCTGGTAGCGAGAGCTGAAGTTCTCTACATAACTAATAAAAAGTACCCCGTCATAACCGGCTTGTGTAGCTATCTTGACTTGAAGGTCAATGAGCGCCTTTCTTGCTTGCCGATAAGCCAATTCGATTGTACCGCCTTGTTTCCGGTAGCCGTACTTGTCGGTAGGTATCCATTCAGGGTGCTCAAGGCGAATCATTGATTCATTGTTAAACGGGAAATCATTAAAACAGTGGACATCCGCCGGCGACCCCCAGTCGCCAATTGAACCTACGCCCCAAAGTTCCATACCATATTTATGGGCTGTGTCGGCGGCGACTTTTTCAAGGTCAAGGCCGACAATCAGATGACGGAACCACTCGTGCATCGAATAGTATCTGAAGTTCTCGTCTCTGGCGTGTGTGGTATAAGCCCACGTGGCTTCTTCTAAGCCGCGCCAGTAAATACGTCTGATGTTCAAAGCGTTCTTGAACATATCAAAGGCGTCGTCAATGGATTTTTCAGAGTCAATTGCAAGCGATTGGCCAAGCCAGTGATTGTCGCCGGTACTGATATAGCAATCCATCGGATAGCGGTCGTAAGTGTCGAATGAACCTGCAAAACAGCCGGCATAAAACGATGTAATTAAGCCTAAAACCAATAAAAGATTAAGTTTTCGTAACTGCATCATCAGCTCCTTAATAACTCAAACCAGCCATCTGATCATCCCTTAAGAACGAATCACTTTGAGTTTAGTTAGCAACCAACACCATGTCAAGCTATCTGGCAATGACAACCCTGCAAATTATATGTTACAGACCAATCACCAATTAACCATCCCTTGTCGACTTTTAGCGAAAAAACCGGTAAAGAGACCAAAAAACAAAGGCTTTTGTTGTTGACTTAACCACCCTACACGTGATATAATAACTTAGGTTTTTTTTAATATTGGTGATTGTCATTTATGAGTCAATCTGTCCGAGGAGCTTGAGAGCCGTGAATATCAATCAATAAGCGGGCTAAATTTTGCATGCTAAGCTTATAGCATATTAAAAAGTTTTGAAAATAATGTTGTTATGTTTAATGGCTTACAAAGACTGAGGAAGGAGCCGGTTGATCTTAATTTTGGGTGCCGTTATGAGCTTAAGTACCTGATTACGTGAGTCAAAGGCCCAGGCACTTGCGCAATTTGTCCATTTATATCTGCCCCTGGATCGCTATTGCAAATTACAGCCAAGCGGCGACTACCCGATTGTCAGTCTCTATCTGGACTCACACAATTTGCAGCTTTGCAGAGAGAGTCTGGAAGGTCATAAAAATCGATTCAAGCTCCGAGTCCGCAGTTATACGGACGACCCTGATTATCCCCGCTTTTTTGAAATCAAACGCCGGATGAACACTGTTATTATCAAAGACAGGGCACGAGTTGAGCATTGCAATGTAGCAAGGTTACTTTCGGAATTGTCTCTGCCGGCAGGAAGCTGCAGGACAGACGGCGATGCGCTCGAACAGTTCCGGCTGTATACAAACAGTATTAATGCCGAGCCGGTAATAAAGATCCGCTATATGAGGCAAGCATACGAAGGTGATTCGCAAACAAGAGTCAGGGTAACCTTTGACCGTCAGCTTTCATTTAATGTCGGCAGTGCGCCTGAGGTGTCATTTACCGGCCAGGGTTGGCAGCGTCATCCCCTCAAGGGGGTAATTCTGGAGATTAAATTTACCGGCCATTACCCGGCATGGCTGAATCGAATGGTCAAATCCTTCGATTTACATCAGCGGTCTTTATCCAAGTATGCCCGTTCAGTTAAAAAAAGCTGTTTGTTGAAGTTTTGTGCACCTAAAATACCGGTACGATTCTATTAGCTATGAACCAGATTTGGGAAATTTTAGATGGAGTTCCTTCTGCCAGCAAAATGTTCACGCCCCAGAACGTGCTTTTGTCACTACTATTGGCATTTGTGCTGGGCCAGGTTTTAGCCTGGGTTTATTACTTCACTCACAGCGGCCTGTCATATTCCAGAACCTTCGTGCAATCGTTAGTGCTGATTACCGTTGTCGTAGCCATAATTATGGCTGTTATAGGCAACAATATCATCACCGCATTCGGCTTAATGGGTGCATTGGCGATTATCCGCTTTCGTAATGTAGTAAAAGATACCAGAGACATAGTTTTCGTTTTCTGCTCGCTGGTGGTAGGTATGGCGGCTGGTTCACAACGTTACGCTATTGCCATCGTGGGAACCGCTATTTTAAGTTTAATAACGATATATTTGTATCTGACCGGCTTTGGCTCACATCGGCCTCACAACGGCTTTTTGCGGTTTAGCTTTGACGGCCATATCGGCCCTAAGCATCCGGTCCGCGCTATTCTTAAGCGTTTCTGCGGTAAGTTCACCCTTGTATCTGCACAGAATGATGGTCTGGGCGCCTCAAGCGTTGAATACGCTTACCAGTTGATGATACGAAACACCAGAAAGAATGAACAGATGCTGGCAGAGCTGGGGAAAATTGAGGGTATTAAGAATATCAGTCTGACAATGCAGGAGCAGTTATTAGAGGTTTAGTTAACGTATGAAGAAAACAACAGCCACAAATTGTCGGTTTGGTCATCTGGGCCTGCATATTCTGCCTATCCTGGTATGGCTGACAGCGATGGCATGCGTGGTTATATTGTTTCAACATCGCAGTCAGCAATTTGAAATTGTAGGAATTGCTCAGGGCCAGATGCGGCAGATTACCTCGCCTGTTGACGGCCGGCTGAAAATTGTTTCCGTCGAGCTCTTTGAAGAAGTCAGCAAGGGACAAACGTTAGCATCATTAGATGACACACAATTAAACGCCCAGATAGCTACAATTGGCGCAGAGATAGAACATCTTACCTCACAACTGGCTTCTATCAGTGATACCATGCTTGCAGAAGCAGCCAATCGCCAAACTGATGCAATTGCATCGCAGCGACGGTTTAATGTTGACGTGGAAAATGCCAGGCTTCGCATACTGGAGCAAAAAGCATTAATCGAAACCGATAAAGTAACAGCCGAAGACCTTGCTGTGGAAGTAAAAATCGCTGCCGAACTTCTGGAAACCGATGCCATTGCACCTTACGAGCTGCAGAAAGCCCAGGCCCTTTACAATGTGGTGGCTAAAAGAATAGTCGAAAACCAGGACCTGCTTACTCAGGCCGAGCAGGATTTACAGCAGGCCCAGCAGAGGCGTGATGAATTTGCCCAGCGTCAGCCGGTTCACCCCTCTGTTGAGAAGGCTCTGGATACAATACGCAAACAAATAACCGTTCAGGAAAAGCTGATAGCCGAGTTGTCGGTGCAGCGTGAGGCACTGAGAATTACATCTCCGGTTGATGGTACAGTAGTGCAGATTCAGATCAGGGCAAACCAAGCGGTTATGCGCAGAGCGGGTGAGGATGTTTTACGCAAACCTGGGGAAGTCGTTCTGGCCGGCGACCCGATTCTTGTTGTCGCAGAGGCCGAACCTACGGAGATTATCGCTTATATAGGCCAGGGGCAATTAGCTCAAGTTAAAGAAACAATGGTAGTGCAGCTTATTAAAGACACTGAGCCTGCACAGATTGCCAGTTCCCAGGTGGTACGTCTCGGGCCCGCTATGGAACTGATGCCGCAACAATTGTGGCGAAATCCCAACATTGCTCAGTGGGGCCGACCCATATTGATAAAAATCCCGCCGGGCCTGGAACTTCTCCCAGGCGAAACAGTAGGAATAAGAGGATTATAGGTAAATCAATAACCCCAGGGTGATTATGATTTACAATTATCTTGCAAAAAAACCTGCGCAGTTGGCTATATGCGCCCTTGTTGCTTTGTTCAGTTTAACCGGTTGTAGGCAGCCTGATGATTATAAAGCCGGGGCCGATGATACGGTCTATAATATCATAGACCAGAAATGGCAGGATGATTTTGGCAGCAAGGTTAACTATAAGATTAGCGATGTACAACCTTCGCCGAATGACATTAAAATTGAAAAGGCCGTACCGATTTGCGGCATACTTACACTCCCTCAGGCGGTAGCAATTGCAACCGCACATAACCGCCAGTACCAAATAGAAAAAGAACTTCTTTACACTATGGCTTTGGATTTAAAGTTGTTTCGTCATGAATTCGAGACCCAGTTTTTCAGTGGAGCCAGGGGAGGATACGGCAAAGCAGGTAGCGATGAAGGAATCGGTGGTGAGGCAGACTTTGGTTTTGACTGGCTGCTCGCCAGCGGTGCCAGAGTCGGCACAAAAGTTGGTATCGCTTGGTTCAAGGTACTCACCGGTGACATTAGCGGCGGTCTTGCTTCAATCTTAAGTGCGACCCTTACTCAACCCCTGCTTCGAGGAAGCGACCGAAATATTGTGATGGAAAATCTCACCCAGGCAGAACGCAATACCGTATACCAGATACGTTTATTCAGTCGGTTCCGCAAAACATTCGTAGTTTCAGTTATCAGTCAATACTACCTGGTTCTGCAGTTCTTTGACGCTGTCAAAAATGCTGAAAATAATTACAATACTATTCTTGAGCTGTATGCCAAAGTTGAAAAATTGGCCAATGCAGGACGCTTACCACTCCTCGAGCTTGAGCGGGTCCGTCAGGAAAAACTCCAGGCATTGGATGAACTCGTTCTGGCACAAAAAGAATATAAGCAGGTACTGGATGAGTTCAAGTTTTGGCAATTGAGTTTAGCGGCAAATGTTGAATTCCGATTAGATGTTAATGAACTTGAAGCTTTAAGTATAGTAAGTAAACCAGCTTTTTCTAAGATTCAAGAGGCAGGCAGAGACTGGTTAAAAAAAAATATGACCATAGAAGCACTGGAACCATTAGAAAAGGAACTCGAACTGCTTGAACTTATCCAGCCGGATGATATCGATTACAGCCGGGACGACCAACGAAACCACGAAATCCATGTTCAACTGGACAAAACACATAAACAGATACTCGACGAACTTAAAATAGCTTCACCTTTACCGGCTGAATCAGTTTTTTCTGAAGAAGATGTTGTCGAAAGCGCCCTGGCTCTACGCCTTGATTTGGCTAATAAAGCCGATGCCGTCTATGATGCCGAGCGAAAAGTTCAGGTAGCTGCCGATGGTCTTCGAGGCGAATTGAACCTTTTCGCAGGTGTGGATGCTACATCACTTGCAGGCTCTTCAGAACTACCCGGATTAGGCGCTTTAGATGATGACTTTGCTGCCGACAGGGATCGTCCTGTTCCACTGAGGCGTCAGCGTGACAACAATCCGATCAGAAGATTTCGGGATGAATCCGAGATTGGTATCGATATGGAGCTGCCGCTGGACAGGGTATTTGAACAAAACATATATCGCAGAGCTTTAATAACCCTGAGCCTGCGTCAGCGCGAGTATGAGGAAATGGCAGATTGGGTAACATTGGAAATTCGTCAGGCCTACCGAGACCTGACCAAAGCAGCCCAACGTCACCGTGTACAGTTAGAGAGCCTTGAATTAGCTCAAAAACGCTTCAATAATACTTGCCTGCTAATGCAGTACGACCGAGCAAACAGCCGCAGGGTGCTTGACGCCCAGGCTGATCTGTTCAGAGTTCAAAATGCCGCAACAGAATCCCTGGTTGGCCACGCTGTTGCGATGCTTGAGTTTTACCGGGATGTAGGCGTGCTTCAGATACGCCCGGACGGCATGTGGGAACAAATCACGGAATAGTAAAAAGGAGAATACAATGAGGATGCTTTTATTTATTTTTGCATTGGCCTTAATATTTCAAACGCCTCTTTTCGCTGTTTGTCCAGATGAAGATCTCAGCGGTGATTGTAAAGTGAACTCAGTGGATTTGAGAATCTTTGCCAACGATTGGCTTGCCGAAGGTCAGGTATTTATCGAATCTGCCGGCCTGGTAGTCATGGAAGCCGAACATTATACCGCAAAAAAAGCTGCCAGCGGCCCGCTGATATCTTGTCAATGGTACGAAGTCTCAGGTGATGGCTCTGTCGGTGATGGCTACATGCAGACTTTGCCTGACGACCAAAAGAGTGCCGACGGCAGTGAGATACTGGCTTACTCGCCGAGCTTAAGCTATTCCATAAACTTTACTACTTCCGGATTATATTATTTATGGGTAAAGGGCTTTGCTTTAGATGGTACTGATGACAGCTTTCACTATGGTTTGGATGGACAGCCTTTTAGCAGTGACCGATATAACTGCGGAAGTATTCTGCAAAGCGCTCAAGGTATATTCGACTGGAGGTCTAAAAAAGGCGATGAGACCAGATTGACTGTGATGATACAGTCCCCGGGTGTACATACTCTTGATATCTGGATGCGTGAAGACGGAGCCAGAATTGACCGTCTTCTTTTAACAACTCAAGAAGGTTATTCACCATCGAGTCCATCTGAAAGTTCAGGTTTCTCAAAATCGTCTGCTGATATCTATGAAGATGGTTTAGTCAATTTTCTTGACTTCGTTTTTTTTGCTGCTCAATGGTTAAATGAGAGCGGCCCTGTAATAATAAGTGAATTTATGGCGGATAACGAAACTACTCTTGCCGATCAGGATGGACTTTATTCTGACTGGATCGAAATTGTAAATCTTTCAGATTTTACAGTCAATATGGCTGATTGGTATCTGACAGACGACCCTGAAGAACTTGACAAATGGACTTTCCCTGACATTGAAATACCGCCAGCCGGCTATCTTATTATATTCGCTTCCGGCAATCATGATGAAGAGCATCCTCTGCACACGAACTTTAAATTGGACAACGATGGCGAATATCTGGCCCTTGTAATGCCTGATGGTTCAATTGCGCATCAATACAATGAATATTATCGGCACGATACCGACGAATTTGGATTTCCTCCCCAATCAGACGATATTTCCTACGGTATTGCATTTGGCTCCGACCTGAAAGTGTTTTTCAGTACACCTACACCGAATGAAATAAATGTTGAGGGCGAGGGAGTGAAAATCGAACCTCCACAGTTTTCTAAGCCTGATGCCTTCTTTACGGACAGTTTCAACCTCCAGCTTGAGACAAGTTCCGAATTAGCGACTATATATTATACCCTTGACGGCTCAGAACCGGATATTGGCTGTCCTGTTTACAGTAGTTCGATCCCGATTTCATCTACAACTGTCGTACGGGCCAAAGCTTTTGAGCCCGGTTATAGCTGGTGGAGCGATGGTATAACAAAAAGATATGTAAAACTTGACTCTGATATCCAGAATTTCAACTCAAATCTGCCTATCGTGGTAATAGATACGTTCGGCCAGTCTCCAAGTAAGACTGAACAAATCCTGATTCTTGCGACTATTATTGATACCAACGAAGCTGGCAGGGCCTCAATAACAGAAGAGCCGGACTTTACCGGAACGGTAGGTTTTAGGATAAGAGGCTCCAGCTCAGCATCATCAAGCGTTCCTAAATATCAATACACATTTGAAATCTGTGATCAGAATTTTCAGGATGTAGATGCCACTTTTCTTGATTTTCCGGAAGAATCAGATTTTATTCTTCAGGGCCCATATACAGACAAGTCTTTGATGCGCAATGTCCTTACATATCAGTGGGGTCAGGATATGGGTAATTATGGTGGTGTAAGGACCAGGTACGTAGAAGCATTTATGAATACCAATGGTGATGATTCGATTAGAATGGGAGACTTTGCTACCGTTAGTCCAACCCTCCCTTATAACTATAACGGCGATTATATTGGTGCTTATATACTTATGGAAAAAATCAAACGCGATAAAAACCGCGTTAATATTACCAAGATCAGCTCGTTGGATAACGTGGAGCCGGAAGTTACCGGAGGCTATATTATAAAGCATGACCGTATGGACCCGGAAGACACTGGTTTCTTTACTTCACGCGGAAATCCTTATGACCCTAACCCTCTTCTGGCGTTATGTTATGTAGAACCGAAGGAAATTGAAATAACTCCTCAACAGTCCGCCTGGCTAATAGGATACCTTGACGCATTTGAAGATGCTATATATGGCCCGGATCCTTATAATCCGGACACAGGTTACCCTAAGTATATTGATGTCCCTACACTTATAGACCAGTATATCCTTTTTCAGATAACCAAAGAACCGGACGCTTTGCGTTTGAGTACTTTCTATTATAAGGACCGAGGAGGCAAACTTAAGGCCGGTCCCGCCTGGGACTTCAATATCGCCTTGGGCAATTGTAACTATGGCGGCGATTATACCGGCTGGAAATTTTATGGTGCATGGCCGTATTTATTCTTGGCAGATATTGAGTTTCAGATAAGTTTTGCAGACAGGTGGTTCGAATTAAGAGAACATGTTATCAGTACTTCCAAAATAATGAGTGATATTGATGGTTATGCTTTGCTGCTTAATGAAGCCCAGATAAGGAACTTCCAGAGATGGCCCTATCTGCTTGGCTATTATGTCTGGCCGAACGTAGATGGCTATGCACAAAGAGATACTTATCAAAAGGAAGTTGACTATTTGAAGAATTGGCTTCAGTTAAGAATGCCTCATTTTGATGGCCTCGTTGCGAATGATTTTGCCCAGTATCCTCCAGATATTTTTGTCAATGGCACGAAGGAAAATATCGGCAAACAAATAACTACTTCAGATTCTATCAGTATGACAGCAAATAGCAGCGGTACTATTTATTACACTACAGATGGCTCTGACCCAAGGGTTAAAGCCGAAGGTTCATCGACTGTTCTGGTGGAAGAGACTGCCGCCAAGAAAGTTTTAGTTCCCGCTTCTAATATTAATGATAACTGGAAAGGCGGCGGCAGCTTTGATGACTCTTACTGGACCCACGGCCT